>JAITIZ010000699.1 GCA_031279215.1 Planctomycetaceae bacterium | reverse complement strand
TAAACCATCTGTTCCATTTATATGATACGTGTTAATTCCGATAAGTTGTCCTGTTCTGGAAATTAAAGGACCGCCGCTGTTACCCGGATTGATTGCGGCGTCTGTTTGGATAAATAAATCTTTTATCTCTATTTTTATATCGGGTTCACGTTTGTCTTGTAAACTCGTGTCTGTGATATTAAATGACATAATAATTTAAAAGCAATTAAACTTCACATTGTATTGGGTTACAATTCGTTCAAGTTGGTGAATAACTTCTTGCTTCTTGGTTTCGATTTTTTTTCCACGTTTTGTGAACTCTTCAATTTCGTTTTGTGTGGCAATATCGAAGTCCTGAAGTTTTGATTTTAACATTTTCTCTTCTTGCATTATTTCTTGAGCTTTTCCAAAAGGATCACCCAAAGCTCCTCTAACAATTGATTCAAAAATGGATTCGATGGAATTTGCCGAATTGTTAAATGCATTAACCTCATCATTCAATCTTGAACGCTTTATCTCAATTTTTTTGACGAGTTCCGTACCTTCTTTCCCTACTGTTATTTTTGAAGGTGATGATTGGGGCTGTTGCGATGCTTGTAGGTCACTTTCTGTGATTTTGATTGTCATTGTTTTTGTTCCTCCATAATGGATAAATTCATACAATACGACGTTTATTGTTATTACATATTTTGGTAATATTCCACTGATATATTACCTGGTAGGGTTTTCTGTTTCTGTTTCTGGAATTGGTTTATCTGTTATTGGTTTCTCGTCTATTGGAGTTGTTTCATAAATTTCAAAAAAACTTAATTTTACACCTTATATTTCATGGATTCTCTCGTCCTCGCAAAATATGAAATAATCAGAATTTTCTCCTGTTTACCTGGGAAAGTTAATTTCTACAACACCGTGTCGTATTATTTTTTGTTAAGATACAGAAAAAAAAAATACAAGGGGTAGGTAAAATAGAAAAGAAAATAGAAAAGAAAAGAAAAAATTTCTAGTGTTCCTGGGCTGGTGTGTTTATTTAGGTCAATTTTTTGATTGTTTTGTTATTGGGAGACCATTGCCGGTTAAGCCCCTATCAGATAGGCAATGTTTCGCCTACCTTGGGTTGTGGTCATACCGCAGGAGTATTTCCTGATAAAACACTGCTGAATAGTTACAAATAAGATATTACGGGAATTTCACGAAATAATTACCTAATTCCAAACATTCAAGAAAAACCAATGACGGCAAGGTAACATGTAAATCATTGCCTGTAACACACTTCATTATGTGCCGGAACTTACCAAACAACCGGAACTTATCAAACAACCGGAATTTACCGAACAACCGGAATTTACCGAACAATCGGATATTATGGAACGGGCGGTAAGAATTGTCCAAAATTATTCCTACTCTGGAAAAGAACCGTCTTGCCTTTATTCTTTTCGTCGAATAGAATAAAACACCCTTTGAATTTCCCTACCCTACCGTGCGTTCCATGAAACAAAAAAAGGAGATGGATTGTGAATACAAAAAAAACAACCAAAAACCAATCTGAAAAAAAATTGACCGATACAGAAATTGACGGTTATAAAAACAAACTTTTGATACTTCGCGCCAGACTTAGCGGCGATGTCTCAACAATGACCAATGCCGCATTGAATAAAAACAGAATGGAAGCATCCGGCGATCTTTCCGCAATGCCAATTCACATGGCTGACGTCGGAACCGATAATTTTGAACAAGAACAAACTCTTTCCTTCATGCAAAATGAAAGCGGAATTTTAGATCAAGTTAATGAAGCTTTAATACGAATTAAAGAAGGAACCTATGGAATTTGCGAAAGTTGCGGCGGTCGTATTCCCAAAGTTCGCCTGAACTTCCTACCCTATGCCGCCTTGTGTGTTCAATGCGCGGAAAACTTGGCTCAAATTGAAAATAAATAATATTTCGTAAGTATCATTACCAAAATATATTACGATTATTCGGTATAATTGATATATTCGTACTTGAATACCATAAAAAAACTATCAATCTTTTATTTTTTGAGAGTCCTTTTAATTGAAATCGCTGATATTAAAAGATATAATTTCCCTATAAATATGATTGTAAATATCCGGCAACTTTTATATCAGGGAACTCCTAAAAACATCAGGAACGCAGTCGTCTCGACTGCACATTGCCTGTAAAAAGTGCAGGCGAGACGCCTGCGTTCCTAAAAAAATGAGTTTTTAGAAGTTCCCATCAGTGATACCGTAAAACTGTTTTCAATGAGTTATTTTCAACCATTAATAACTTCTGCGTTTTCCAATTATTCCGTCAATCGAAATATTTATGTTGATCGTGTGACGGTTCAGGATGACTCTGCTGAAATTCAGAAAACAGAACCCAATCAAAACAAAGTTCATGTTTCCAATCCTGATTTTGGAAAACCTCAATCTGCATCCGGTGATATTCTTGATCTTTCACAGGATGTTCAAAAGCAGTCTGAATCCAAGCCGGATAACACTAAAACAGACCGTGTTAAAACAGACAATACAACTGCCAATTCCGAAGTAAAAAATTCTGATGATTCTGTTGCCCTCGAAACCAACGAAGATTCACCAAAAACGACGGCATCCCAAAATAGTTCAAATGTTTCAAGCGAAGCAGAATTAACACCGGAAGAAGAAGAACAAGTTCAGAAACTCAAAGCCCGTGATCAGGAAGTTCGTGTTCATGAAGCGGCTCATGTTGCGGCGGGCGGTCCTTACGTAACCGGCGGCCCGAGTTATACTTATCAAACGGGCCCTGATGGTAAACCGTATGCGATTGGCGGTGAAGTTGGAATTGACACAAGCGAAGTCCGCGGCGATCCTGAAGCAACAATTCGGAAAATGCAAACAGTTGCCGCTGCGGCACTGGCTCCGGCAGAACCGTCCAGCCAAGATCAGAAGGTTGCCGCCGCCGCACGACAAAAAGAAGCACAAGCCCGCACCGAACTTGCACAACAAAATCGTTTGGCAGCGAGTAACAGTAAAGAAAATGATAATTCGGATTCTTCACAATTGGCAATCGAAGGCAAAGAACCAAAATCATCGGCAACAACCACAACAAATCAATCGAATGAAAATAAATCTACTAATAAATCGGATATATCCGATAAAAAAGTTACAGATTCCGGTTTATTTTCAGTGGAGAAATCTTTTGCTGCCGGACAGACAAAATCAACACAACAAAGTTCAGCATATCAAGCTCAAAGTTCAATGTCTTTGAGTTCAACATCTCAAAACTATTTTTCGGTTTTTGTTTGATCGTTAGTCAATGGTGATACACATGATGTACGGTTATACACAATCCAATTATAAATAGTTCTTTTTTAATCTGAAGTTCTGGAGAAATTGGTATATTGTTTATTGTGAATTTTGTATGAACAGTTACAAGATTATATTTTCCGTTTAATTTTTGTTCAATATTCTTGAATGAGTATCAAGGTTTTGATTGCGATGAGCGGCGGAGTTGACAGTTCGGTTGCCGCTTATCTTATGAAATTACAGGGGTTCGATTGCCGCGGCGCAACAATGAAATTATTCGATCAGGAAACCGCTTGTGGAATAACCCGATCAAAAACATGTTGTTCTTTGGAAGATGTTGAAGACGCACGAAGTATTGCCTATCAACTGGATATTCCTTTTCACGTTTTCAATTTTGTTCCCGATTTTAAGGAACAAATTATCGAACGATTTGTTAATGCTTACCAGAACGGATTAACACCTAATCCATGTATTGATTGTAACAGATATATGAAGTTCGAGAAATTTTTCCTTCGTTCAAAAGAACTTGACTTTGATTATATTGTTACCGGACATTATGCCCGAATCGAATTTGACACGGTTTGCGGAAGATATTTGCTCAAAAAAGCGGTTGATGAAACAAAAGATCAGAGTTATGTTTTATACGCAATGACACAACAACATCTTTCCGGTACAAAATTCCCATTGGGTTCTTTGCGGAAACAAGATGTTCGTAATATTGCAACAGAACATAATTTCATCAATGCCAAAAAGCATGAGAGTCAGGATATTTGTTTTGTACCGGACGGAGATTATGCGGCTTTTATTGAACGTTATACCGGACGTATTTGTCCGCCGGGTAATTTTACGGACAAAAACGGAAATATTCTCGGCAAACACAAAGGAATTATCCGTTACACAATTGGGCAGCGGAAAGGACTGGGTATTGCGAGGGCGGAACCGTATTATGTATGTGCGCAAAATGTTACGGAGAATACGGTAATTCTTGGTGATGAATGTGATTTGTACACCCAAACCGTCTATGCCGAAAATATCAATCTGATTGCGTTTGAAAAAATCAGTTCACCGATTCGTGTTACGGCAAAAGTCCGTTATCGCCAAAAAGAAGATTGGGCAACCGCAGAACAAATTGATGACAACCATTTACGTATCGAATTTGATAAACCGCAAAAAGCAATTGCCAAAGGTCAAGCGGTTGTTCTGTACGATAAAGACATTGTTCTCGGCGGCGGAACAATCCAATAGTCTGTTACGATTTAACGTGTTGGCCGCAGTTTTGATTTTAGTTCAAAATTGACTTTTTCCGTAACTTCTTTTGCGGCGGGTTCCCAGACGGCATACGTATTTTTTCCTCTTTCTTTGGCAAGATACAAGGCTTCGTCCGCACGTTCAAAAAGTGCGGCGGCATTGTCTGCGTGTTTTGGGAAAAAACTAACTCCCATACTGGAATGAATTGTGTACATCACTTCACCAAGATTAACCTGCGTTTGGAACGATTGATAAAGACGATGCATTACTTGTTCTGTTGCAAATAATTCTTTGTCTTTTGTACACGTGTAAATGAACACAAATTCATCACCGCCAAGACGCGCCACCGTATCCGTATTTCGGATACAATTACGGACTCGTTTGCCAAGTTCCACAAGCAGAACGTCCCCGGCAGAATGCCCCAATGTATCATTAACCCCTTTGAAATTGTCCAAGTCCATCACAACAAAAATAAACGCAGAATCGTTACGAAAAGCATTGGCAATGTGTTGACGTAACCGGTCATCAAGAAGATAACGGTTCGGCAAACCGGTTAAATTATCGTGCATTGCCCGATGAGCCAGCGCGGTTTCCGTTTCTTTTTGAAAACTAATATCGGAAGTAACACCAATAATCCGGTTCAGCGAATCAGTGTCTTCCTCAATCTGCATACCGCGAATCCGTACCCAAAGATAACTGCCGTCATGACAACGAATCCGGCATTCTACCGAAAACGGTTGATGACACTCGCCCAACGCATAAATATTGTACAAAACTTCTGCCGCTTCAATGTCTTCAGGATGAACAAGAAGATCCCAACGAAGGTCTTTGGGTAAATCCTCCGGTGAATATTGAAACATTTCCAAAAATCGTTCCGAATACCACGCCTCTTTGGTATCAAGATTAACGTCCCAAATACCATCACGACTACATTGAACCGCCAGATTCCAACGCTCTTCACTACGTTTTAATTCGTTTTCCGCCGTTTTACGAAACCGGATTTCATCTTGTAAATCATCATTCAGTTTCAAAAGACGTTGTTCACTCTCTCGCAAGTCTGTCAAAGAACGTTCCAACTGTACAACCATCGAATTGAACGCTTGAGAAAATACGCCCATAAATTCAACCCGTTGAGAAAAATCACCTTCGGCAACCTGTTGAACTTGCCATGTCAAATGACGCAGATGAGCTTGCAACGTTTTCAAACAACCCGCAATCGCCCCGCGAATCGTAACATTATCGTCTAAATTACCATTGGAGAATTTTAAAAGAAGTTCTCGAATTGTTGCCAAATCCTTACAAATAGATTCAATTTCCGTATTTTCAAAATGCACCCCTTCAAAAGAAGGAATAGAACGCCCAAACAGAATCTGTCTTAATATTGTAAGGCTGTCAGCGTCCATTGTTACGAAATATGAAGTAAAACTCTTAGTAAATAACTCTGTTTCTCTGTTAAAAAAACAGTAATCTATCAGTGGAATAATTTATTTTTCAACTTTTTTGGGGTTATGAATTTTAAGGATTAATCAAAACAGCCCAGAAAGGACGATCAGATTATTGGCTTATTATCAACGCAATGGAAAGGAACAATAATTGTTGTTAATAATCATGTCTTTATTTCTTGCCGCCCTTTCAGGACTTTGGGTTTGTAAAGACGCAATGCATTGAGCATCGAAAATAAAAAAACGATATTTCCGACAATTATAAATTTAACTTTTAAGTCAAAGATAACAATCATTTTAATAAAGTCTTTGATTTGTTCAGCATAAAATTATAACTGCCGAAAATATCATCCTATAACTTTTTAACAAAGGTCAACCTCTGCAAAAATCACCTTCCACAACAATAAACCTACAACAATAAACCAATTTTAACCTCGATAATAGTGTCTGTTTCAAAATTTTATCTGTGATGAAAATTTATTGGATAATCAAATCTGATTAACTTTGAAACGGCAGGTTCGATCACCGGTACACCAACAATCGACTTCTTTGGCTTTGAAAAAATTACCGGTAAATTTTTCAAAAATTCCGGCAATAAACCCTTCATCGTAGTTACATACTTCGATTCCAAGATCCGGCAAACCGGAACAATCCAAGTCTTCCGAAACAGTTAAAATAAACTCGCCGCTTTGGGGGTCTGCTTTCTCAACACGAAGAATTCCCACTCCGAGTTCTTTCAAAATCTGTTGAAGTTCCGCAACAAAATTGTTAAGAGATAATTCCTTAAATTCTTTCAAATATTGTTCAAAAAAGAATTTTCCGGCAAGATAACCTGCATCATAAAACAACCCGTCACAAACTTCCTTTCCATAACGCTGTTCAGCAATATCACGGAAAGTATATTGCATCAAACGATACAATACAATATTAACTTTATCCCCCAAATTCGGGCGGCCTTCCTGAATATCACCAATAATATCCCAACTAAATTCATAAGTACGAGATGACATTGTATCCTCCATTTTTGTAATGTTTATAAAATAATTAACCAAACAAACTATTTAAGAACGTATTCGACAAAATACATTCAAAACTTCCAATTCCTTTGAATTACCGTCCGAATTGCCGTCTGAATTACCGTCCGAATTTTGCTTTCAAAACGGGCGCAAGTTTTTCGCCCCAGATTTCATAACCTTTGGTGTTTGGGTGCAGGAAATCGGGCATAATCTCTTTCGGCAATGTACCATCTTCCGCAAGAAATCCATCGTTAATATCAATAACTTCGACATTTTTCATACCGGCAAGTAATTCCGGCAAAACAAGATTGATCTCATTGACTCGTAAACGTAACCAATCATTGGCTTTTTCACCTCGCGGAAAAACTTTTAAAACAATAATTTGCAAATCCGGTTTCTGTTTTTGTAACTTCTCAACAATCGCTTTAATTCCGACCGCAATCATCCAAGGAGTATTGGCACGATTTCCGGTGTTGTTTGTTCCGATCATAATCATTGCCGCTTTGGGCGAAATTTTATCGAGCGGTAAGTGATCGAGCCGCCAGAGAACATGTTGTGTTTGATCGCCGCCAAAACCAAGATTAACCGGTTTATATTGAGCGAAATATTTTTCCACCAAAGCACTTTGACCATCCCAACCGTGTGTAATAGAATCGCCGATCATTAGAAATTCAATTTCATTTTTAGCGATTTTTTCGGAATTGGCTTCGTGACGTTTATTCCACCATTCCTCATTCATCTTATCAACCGGAATAATTGCCGGATTGGTTTCGCCAAGCAATACTGTCAATGTCGGTTCAACAGTTTTTGCCCAAAGTTCATAACCATAAGTATTCGGGTGAAGAAAGTCAGGCATTATTTCTTTCGGAAGATTTTTTTCGGCATCGAGAAAAACGGAATTAATATCAACTAATGTTACATTAGGTTTATCTTTCAGCAATTCCGGTAAATAAGAATTGATTTCATTAACTTTCTTTCGATAGTTGTCCTCTGGTTTGTTGTCGCGGGGAAAGACATTCAAGACAATTATTTTCAATGCCGGATATTGTTTTTCGAGTTTTTCGACAATTGCTTTAATTCCGTCGGCGGTTTCTTTGGGCGAACTGCTGTTATGTCCGATATTATTTGTTCCGATCATTAACACGGCAGCTTTAGGTGAAATTTTATCAAGCGGCAAATGATCAAGCCGCCAAAGAACATGTTCAGTGCGATCACCGCTGAAACCGAGATTGATTGGTTTACGGTGTCCGTAATAACTGTCCCAAACAGTTTTACCCTTATTATCCCAACCATGCGTGATGGAATCACCAATCATTAACAGATTGATATCGCCTTTTTCCATCTGGGTAACATTATCTGCATGACGTTTAACCCACCATTCATCTTTTCGGTCTGTCGGTGTCGTTGCAACATGTTGGGCGTAAAGAAACGACGCCGATATAAATACAACCAAAAAACTTAAACTTACAATTTGCAAAAACTTTGTAATTTTCATAACTTTCATTTACCGTGTTAAAATGGACAATACAAGTTAAAAATAAAAATATATTGATCGTCTTTTCAAAGACCGAATCAATAGAAACCGTTTTATTAGTTAAGCAGTTTACCAAACTAATTATCGGCTTGCAACATCTCCGCTTGTGATTGTCGATTTTATTTTTTTGAGAATACAGACTAATCCGAAAAAACGAAATAAACAGAAAAGATATTATTTTAGGCGACTTCTAAAAACCTAATTTTGTAATATTTCAGTGGAATATTATTTAATTTTTGTTTTTTGAAATACGAAACGACCAAAAGAAATTAGGCAAAAATTTTTCGTCTCTTTTGTTATTTTGTTTGTTTTGTATTCTCAAAAAATAATCTCCGAAAAAAAAAAAAATTTTTTGAACAATGTATTTTCATATATTATTAAATTTTGTATAACAATATCATAAAGAAACCGATTGGTTTCGATTTTTAATATTTTTTTAATATTTTTTGTAATATATCAGTGGAATAATTTTTTTGGTACTATTTTCGTGGCATTTCGTTAATTTATTATGTTTTCTTAGTCCCGCAGGGACGAGATGTGCATAACCGTAGGTGTAGCGAAGCGCAACCTACGGTCAAAATGCCCGACATAACAAAGCCCCGCACGGGGCGAGATTATCGCCGCAACAGTCATCATCTCGCCCTTGCAGGGCTTTGGAAAATGAGGGAGTTCCTGCTCCGGCGGTTGCGCTTCGTTTCACCGCCGGTTATGCATTTCACACCCCTAGCGGGGTTAAGATCACAAAATAAAAATTCCACTGATATATTACTATTTTTTTAATACTTTCGGGTTGTTGCATAATTGCATAATGAGGTTAAGGAGTCTTCCAAACAATATTGCCAAAAATCGGAAATTCAATTCGGTTGATTGGGTTATTGAAGTTTATACCGTTTGCTGCTGACATTGATTCTTTGCGATAATTTGTGATTATTTGCATGAGTGATTGCCGAATCAGCGAAATCACGGTGAGTTCTTCTACCGTATTACGTTAGAGAACTTCTAAAAACCTAAATCTTTTGCCAAAAAAATTTGCGAGTCCTTGTTTTTTTTGTAACTGATAATTATAATATTATGTGATTGAGTATATTGATTATTACCTAATTTGCTTTGATAAGTTCTATTCATGTTTAAGGCGGTTTGTCCTCACTGTTCTCAGGAATACACACTTGATAATTCGTTACTCGGCAAAACAGCAAGCTGCAAACGTTGCCGGAACGTCTTTACGTTGGAACAATCCCAATCACCAAAACCGGCTCGACTTTCCCAACATCAGGAAGATTCCGGTTTTGAACTTCAATCCCCGCCCAATCAACCCAACAATGTTAAAGTTGTTCAGGCAGAACAACGTCAACAAATTCCTGATCCAAAATTGGAAAAACGATTTTCACCGGAATCAGGTATTTGGAATATTGGTGATGTGGTATTGGGTGTTTACGAGGTAAAACCAATTGCGCCGGATATTCCATTTGCTGAAGGCGGAGTTGGTGTTGTTCATCGGGTTTATCACCGCGAATGGGATCAAGACCTTGCTGTTAAAAGTCCCAAACCCCAGGTATTTCAAACGGAAAGCGGTAAATTGAGTTACGAAAAAGAGGCGCAAACTTGGATTGAGTTAGGTTTGCATCCGAATATTGTTACGTGTTATCTTGTCCGGCGTATTTCGAATATTCCGCGTCTTTTTGCCGAATTTGTACCGGATGGAAGTTTGCGGGATTGGATTCGTGATGGTCGTCTTTACGAGGGCGGTTCCGAAGCGGCGTTGTTGCGGATTTTGAATATCGCAACACAATTCGCTTGGGGGTTGGAACACGCACACCGGCAAAAATTACTTCATTTGGATGTGAAACCGGCAAACGTGATGATGGCAGGTCAAACGGCGAAAGTTACGGATTTTGGGTTAGCTCAGGGAATTGCCGATCTTCAGGACAGCCGGAAATGGAAACAGAGTTATTCCCAAAACGTCAATGTTTCGGAAATAGGAGCGGGCGGAATGACTCCGGGGTATTGTTCACCGGAACAATATCACTCGTTCATGCTCGCACAACGGCAAGAATTTGATAAAATGCCGAAAATTACGTTTCAATCTGACATTTGGTCTTGGGCGGTTAGTGTTCTGTCGATGTTTCATGGAAGACCGCCGTGTAAAAAGGGCGGACAAACGGCCCGAAAAGTGTTTGAACTTTATCTTCAGGGAACGCCGGATAAAAAAAATCCTCCAATGCCTAAACCGGTTATTGAGTTGATGTTTCGTTGTTTTGAAGAAGAACCTCTTAAACGCCCGGATTCAATGGCGTGTGTTGCTGATGAATTGACGAAAATTTATCGGGAGATTTCCGGTGTGGATTTTCCGCGTGCTCGTCCGGTAAGTGCGACTTGGACGCCGGAAAGTATCAATAATCGTGCGGCTTCCATGCTTGACTTGAACAAACCTGCGGAGGCGGTTCAATTATTGGATCAGGCGGCGGCATTGCAACCTTGGCATCCCGAAGTAACTTATAATCAAACAATCCTTGCATGGCGTGTTGCCCGATTGACGGATTTGGAAACAGTTGAACGAATTGAAACGCTGGTCAAAACAAGACCGCAATCGTCGAGTGCGTTGTACGCGCTGGGTTTAGCGCAACGGGAACGCGGTAATCCGCCGTCGGCAATCGATGCATTTGAAAGTGCAATGGTATTGGAACCGCGTGAAGAAATTCGTCGGGCGTTGCAAGCGGTGGAAAAAATCGTTTCCAAAAACGCCCGATGTTTGGAACGAATAACGTTGGTACGAGGAACAGAAGACGACATTTTAGTTGATGAACGCGGGGACTATATTTTGTTACCGAATAACGAACAAACATTTGACCTTCGTGAAACGAATACCGGACGAATCCGTAATTCCTTCAAACCGCCCAAAGAAGAACGGAAACAACAATATCCGGATCGAATTGCGTTAAGTGAGGACTTACTCTGGGAACTTGTTCGCGATGAAAAGCAAGGTACGGTTTTAATGAAACGAGTTGGTCAGGTTTCGCCTTATTCTATTTTTCGGCTTATTGGTTGGAAGCGGTATTTTGGGCGAAAAGAGAAACAACTATCACGCGAACTCATTACGTTATCTGAAATTCCTTGGATTGGTGAAATCAAGGAAAACCGGATTGATATTTTTGATAAGGAAACAAAAAAGAAAATTGGTGATTTATTTGGTCATGAAGATATAGTAACAGTGTTGACATTTAGTTCTGACGGACGTTTTGTGCTTTCCGGCAGTTCTGACCGTACGATGCGGCTTTGGGAACTTCCATCTGGTCGTTGTCTTCGAACTTTTACTTCGCTTGGCGGGGCGGTTGATGCGGTACATTTTGGTTCCAACAATCAATTTGCGTTATCGTTAATTGCCGGCGGTTCACTTCGGTTGTGGGATATTTCTATTTTGTGCGAAAACCGAACAATTTATCGTGCGCCGTTATTACTTTCTCATATTACTAGTGCGGAGGAAATTGGGCGTCAACAATCTGCGATGAATCGGTACTGTGAAGAAATTCGGCAAAATCTTAGTGATTTGAATTTTGATACGGCGATTCGGACGGTTGACAAAGCCCGTTCGCTTGCGGGTTGGGAGGCGGCGAGAAAATCGCTTGAAACGGAAGGGGTTTGGGATATATTGAAACGGCATACGATTCGGGAATCGCTGGAAGATGTTTTATGTACACATACTTTTGTCGGGCATCAGGACACGGTTTCCGCAATGGCTATATCGTTGGATGGTAACTTGATTGCTTCAGCCGGACGAGACACAACTATCCGAATCTGGAATCTTATTGAACAAAAATGTACTGGGGTTCTCGAAGGGCATTTTGATTGGGTGCGAAGTGTTGAGATGACAATGGATGCAAAATTTATTGTTTCGGGAAGTTGGGACATGACGGTTCGGGTTTGGAATATTAATTCGGGTCAATGTATTCGTAAATTTGATGAAAAAATTAAATCGCTTACAAAAATTGCATTGAATCCTCACGGCAGAATAGTTGCGATTGCTAATGGAACGGGTTCTGTGGTACTTTGGGACGTATTGACTGATGAAATTAAGGGGCGATTTCTTGCTCATTCCGGCAGTGTTAATTCGATTCGGTTTAACCGTAACGGTCAATATTTGATTACTGGCGGCGATGATAATTTGGTGTTTATTTGGAGATTAGGAAGTGAAGAACCGGTGCGAACAATTAAAGTTCACAAATCACCTGTTACAGCGGCGGTGTTATCAACGGATTTAAATCGTCTTGTTTCGGCGGATCGAGAGGGTCGGATTGTGGTTTGGAATCTTCGGGAGAACAAAATGGATTTTGATCTTCTTGGGCATTTTGGTGATGTTACGGGTCTTGAGTTATTAGCAGACGACCGATTTTTCTTATCGAGTGCTAAGGACATGAAAATCCGGTTGGAGGGAATTTACAATCGTTCAATTCAACGGGTTATTGAGGGTCATCCATCACCGGTTTTGTCATTAGCGTTGGACATAACCGGACGGCATTTTGTAACGGGTTGTGAGGATGCGGTGGTTCGGGTGTGGGATCTTTATTGGAATTACAAATTTCCGGGTTGGTCCCCGATGACGCCGGAAGCGGAAACCGCATTGAAAATACTTCTTTCGTTGTACTCGCCGGATATGGAAGGTCGGGAAACTCCCAAAGTTGATGCTGCTATTCTTAAACGAATTACGCTTGAAATGGAATATCGGGGGTTCGGAATGATACTTCCCGAAGAACGAAAACAAACTATCGCACGACTACTCAACGCATGGGAACCTCCCAATAACTATAAACCACAAACATCCGCCGGATTTTAATTTCCGGTAACTATACTCTATCCTGTTATAAATTGGTTGTTTTTTTGAATGTTTGAAATATGTAGTGGTCCAGATTTAAGATGTAGGCATAAGTCTTTTTATGGTAAAGACTTACGGAAACATATAAGTTGCTGTTCACTGCCGGGTTCACTCCTCAAAACGGCGTTGTTCACCGGGGACAGGAAGTGATGTTAAAGTCTTGATTATAAACAGGTTATAACTAATTTTAATGTAAAATTGTATCAATAATGTCGTTTTGAGGTGTTTATAAATTTCGTTAGTTTGTGTGAAAAACTTGAGAAATAAAAACCATTTTTAGCAAAAAAGTTTTTTGGGGGGGATTTTTTATTTGACACTTGATTAGTGGATATGAAAACATGAGCGTTTTTATTGCAATAATTACATTGATAAGTTTTGTCATTTTAACTTTGATTATTGGGGTTTCTCATCCCGACCAAGTTTTTGGATTTGAAAAGACATTTATTGGAAGTTGTATCAGCGCAGGGTTATTGATTGTAGGATGGGGAACGCTTTTCATGGTCTACTTTTTTTATCTGTACTTCATCATAAAATAAAATATCGCAGGAAAAACGTACCTGCTCAACAAGATACAACAACTCAATATGACCAAGACTGTCCGTACTCAACGGTTGACTACAGTGCTTGTCCGAAAGACTTGAAATGACTTAAAATTACCGATACGATAATAGAATGAGGGACAATTTTTAGGAAGTATTATGAGAAATGAAGAGGATTATCGTTTCTATAATATTCAAAAAGCGACAAATTTGTTCAAAAATTGTGTTTTGCGCATATTGCAACCGCAGATGAATCATTGAGAATCTGACTGGCAAGATAAATTAAATTCGCTCAATACGAATGATTGGTAGGTATAATCGACCTTCAAGAAATTCAAGACGAAGTTTTATTTTTATTCCAGATTTATCGACATGTTTCATGTAACAGTTTTGAGCGAACCAAATTCAACCGTTCTGGAATTCCTGTCTGAACAAACAACATTATCAAACGTACCGCAAAAAAACATAATTATAATTGTACAAAAATACAACACGATCATTGTG
>JAITIZ010000118.1 GCA_031279215.1 Planctomycetaceae bacterium | reverse complement strand
CGAAGCAAATAAGGTTTTCCGTTCAAATAAAATTGCTTGCCGCGAACTTCCAGTTTTTTGATACCGAAACGTTCATTCCAACCATGAGTTACGTTTTTACCTTCTTCATCATACAGTTTAACTTCGGCAAGATAAAGATTCGGCGACTCCGGCGACCATGCGCGAAAGTCTGTTAAATCAAGAGTCTGAATGGATTCGGTTAGTTTTTTGTTACTAAGTTCAATTTTCTTACGGAGCGTTCCAACAATGGCAAGCGGTTTTACCGGATTATTAGGATCAAGCGTTTTAACATCAATTTGAATATCAGCCGTTTTCACTTTTGTATTATCAGGATGATTCAATTCAATCCGAACACCAATATTTTTTGTATCAAAATTCCCGAAACACTCGACATTGGCAAGATGTGTTTCCGGTGTTGCTTCGATTTCGATGTCACGATAAATTCCGCCCCAAATGTGACAACTACTCACCTGACCTGTTCGAGCTGGTATATCGTTGCGAATTTGAGCAACAACCGTAACTTCTTCACCCGCTTTAATCAGATCGGTAATTTCAAACCGGAAAGAGCCGCAATATTGTGTAACATGAGCAACCGGTTCGCCATTGACCCAAAACCAACCTTGCGCACGCACACCGCCAACTTTAAGCCATACTCGTTTGTTTTGCCATTCATTGGGAACCTGAATACTTTTACGATACCAAGCGGAACCAATATAAATGTGACGTAAAGGACGCGGTGCCTGATCCCAATGGATTTTCCAAGGTGTACTCATACCGGGTTCACCAATACCTTGACTTTCCCAATTCCCCGGAACGGATATTGTACGATTATTTTGCCAAACGGTATTTGGTTTCATCCATTCGTTTTTGATACCAACTTTTTCGGGATCAGTTACAAATTCCCAATCGCCGCGCAACGAAATGACGGATTGATGAGATGAACGTAACACCGGATTCACAACAGCAAGTGATGCTTCACGTCCAAACGGCGCATCTTCGGGATAGTTTCGCGGTTCTCTGGTATCTACATTTTGCGGTGATGTTGCTCCTGGTCCCGAAAGACACAACGGACATTTGGGATCTGCGCAACGAATAACATGAGCAAAGACCTTTTCAAGATTCATTCCCAAAAAAAGAATCAAAAAAACAAAATGAAAATAAATGTTATTATTTTTCATAATAGATTGAAATGGATTAAGGTTAAATTTTTGAGACAAAAGATGTATAGATACTCTTGTCTTTGGGGCGAGTACTATGGAATAGTTACTATTTTTCTATTTTCAAAATTGAGGGTTTAACTTCGCTGATGAATTTTGCGATACGTTGGAATGCTTCCAGGGCAACGGCGATACCGCCATGATCGTAACCTTTAATTTCATAAAATTCAACGTGCGGATGTTTCATTGCCCGAAGCGACGCCGCCATAAATTCATTTTCCTGAACCCGAACCGGCCAATCCCGTTCACGATCACCAAGAACCAATAGAATCGGCGGTGCGTCTTTGGAAATGTAATGTAAAGGCGCATTTTCATCAATAATAGGAAAATACTCCGGTTGCGGATAATTCAACATTTTTCGTACATGAAAATGTGTTGTCATTTGACCGGTCAGCAAAACCAAACCGGCAAGCTGTGACGGTTCGATATGGTATGGTTTGAGCCAGCGGGAATCAAGACCAATCATTGCGGCAAGATAGGCTCCGGCACTGCAACCACCAACATAAATTTGTTTCGGATTTCCGCCGTAATGTTCAATGTTTGCAAATGTCCATGCAAGAGCAGCGGCAACATCTTCCAGAAATTCGGGAAATTTCGCTTTTGGAGCAAGCCGGTAACCAACTCCAACTAAAACGATATTCGTGTTTTGCAGATGTTTCGGAATTTCCTTACTTCCTTCAGTCAAACCTCCACCATGAAACCAAACAAGTACTGGAAGTTTTTGACCATCTTTCAATGTGGAAATATCGAGAACACATTGTGTTTTCTGATATTCGCTGTTTGTTTCGGCATAATAGGAAATATTTTTGGTTTCCGACCGTTCCGGTAATTCCGCACCAAATGTTACGGAAACACAAAAATACACAAAAAACAGTAAAATAAATTGATCTCTCATGATTTTAAAATGTTAAAAGAAAATAATCGAACAAATAAACAAACGCAACATCAATCAATCTTGTTTGCGTCAAACACAAAACGAAGCATCTTATCTATTATGGTATTGTCTGCCAACTGCCCTTTCCTAAAAATACTCAACAAAATATCCTTGTTTTTAGGACTCTATTATTTTTAGGTACTTTGTTTTGTAGGCTTAAACACCCAATAATTCATTACCGTTTTTCAATTGTAAACTCAATTTGTTGAGGTTAAAAACAAAAAATTCTCATTATAATGCATTCATGATGGAACGTACGAGCAAAATTGATAAAATTTTTATCGTATCTTGGATTTAAGGGAAAAAATTATTTGTTTCTTCAATTTTTTCATTTCGCTATTTGATCTAAAAGAAAAAGCAAGGAGGCAACAATTTTTGAAAGTTTATTTTAGGAAAGTGCTGTTGATAATACAAGGTATGTTTTTACGCCAAAATTTTCAGAAATTTCGACACAACCCAACAACAATTCACGTTACCTTATATTTTATTTTTTGATTCTTTTGGAATTTGGAAAAACAGTTACAGGTAAGTAAACGTAAAGTGGTAATGGCAAGATCATAGATGTGTACTATTATTACAAATCGTTTTTCAGAACGAAAACCGACGTCCGCATAGAAAACGAAACGATCTGGTTGTCACTCGACAAAATGGCGCAACTCTTTCAGCGTGACAAATCAACCATTTCGCGGCATATCAGGAATGTGTTCGCGGAAGGAGAACTTGAGCAAAATTCGGTTATTGCAAATTTTGCAACAACTGCCGCAGATGGTAAAAATTATATCGTAACATACTATAATCTCGACGTTATCATTTCCGTCGGCTATCGTGTGAAGTCGTTGCGGGGAGTGCAGTTTCGCCGCCGTTGGCGGTTCGGGAACCGGTTGGTCATAAGTCATTCCGCTGCAATCTATTCTTACGCCGTTGGATTTGGGCGGCATTCCGGCAAAAACAATACCGGCTGATACAGTGAACAGCCGACCGAAATATAAAATATATCTTTGGGAATTTCTAAAAACCTCATGTAAAAATTTTTCTTTGCAAAAATTTTTTGAACGGTTTGAAAATTTTATCAACCTTCTCTTTGACCCGACTTGAAGAAAATATTGGGCATCTTGACCCCCCATTGACTTAGAGTGAACTCTAAGAAGTAAAATGTTAAAGCATTATAATTGATTACAGAAAAAATCAATTCGTTGTTTTGATAATTCTGTATTTCAAGAAAATAAAAATTGTAATCAACCTTCAACCTTCAACCAAAACTTAAAATGAAAAGGAAAATTAAAAATGATCCAATCAACAATTTTGTCAA
>JAITIZ010000665.1 GCA_031279215.1 Planctomycetaceae bacterium | reverse complement strand
ACAGGGCTTTGGTGTGTTATATTTTTTCCGTAGGGCGTTGCCCTACGCTAATGCTGATTGCCCTTTCAGGGCGAGTTGAGTTTAAAACGAATACCGAAATTTAAAGTGTAATGAGTATAGTAAATAAGTCGAAGCAGGATAAACATACTCCCCCAATGTTCAGATGGGTTATACTTGTTCCGATATTAATGATTTTATATTTCTTTTCGTGGTATGCTTATGGACTATATTACCTAACCACTCGAACAGGTGAAAATGTAAAGAAGGTATGGTGGCTTTCCAGTGAGTGTTCTGATGTGTCATATAGTTTTTGTCAATCGGATGAAATATATGAGTATCATATCCCAGTAGATAAATTTGCTCAATCGACCGGTAACCGTCGTGAAGTTTTTTTTAAAATAGGTGATTGTTCAGTCAAAATCATAAGATACCGTGCAATATTGCGTGAAAATCGTAATCAATTCCTTTCTGAAATATACACACTTGATAGTATATCACAAAATGAATATTCATGTTTTCGAATAGTTAAAAATGGATTTTATCACCTCAGAGAACAAAATAATCAAATATTCTATTTTGTTTTCGATGAAGATCAACAAAAGATGTACTGCTATGTAAACGTTTCAAGAAGTGGTATCAAAATTGATACCACTGACCCTTTTAATAAATATGTCAGAGAAAATTCGACTGTAGTTAACGTTATTAATAAGTAGTGTACTTGTCCGATAACTTAGTATAGCCAACTTTGAAATGGCTTAAATTTATTTGTACGATAATTGGATTTGAGATGAATTTTAGAGACAGTCACCAGAACTGGAGTTGATTATCGTTTCTATAATATCCAAAAAAGTGACGAAATTGTGTTTTGCGCATATTATGATTCTAAATCAATCATGTAAGATAAATTAAATTTGTTCAACACGAATGATTGGTAGGTATAACCGACCTTCAAGAAATTCAAAACGAAGTTTTATTTTTGTACCTGCTTTATCGGCAAGACATATTCGCGGTTTAGCGAATGGAGTTGAATGTTTGACTTTGGGGCGTGTTTCAATTCGAGGTTTTGCATTTGCGGCATGACGATGGTAATAAACTTCGTTTGGCGTTTTTCCATTTAAATGTCGTATGTGGTCGATGTTCGTTGCACCAATTAAAGAATAATTTCGTTTCATATTGAAATATTTCATAACCCATTTATAACCAATGGTTTACATCAATTCTTATCCCTGGTGAACAACGCCGTTTTGAGGAGTGAACGGGTCAGTGGACAACCGCTTATATGTTTTCGTAAGTCTTTATAAAAAAAGACTTACGTCGAACCTGCAAGAGATAAGTAACCTTTTGCCGTAAAAGTTGCATCGGCGTACTCGCCGATGCAACGGTAGGTCTATTGTTTAAAACCCAACAGCGAAACGTTGCCTACCAATACCAATGATTGTAGATTGATAATTGCAGATTTTATCAATCATTAGTCTGCAATCATCCTACCGGTTCAAATAAAAATTCCATTGATAGATTACAAACAAGAGCATCACTACGGAATAGTTACAAAATATTTTTGGAAAATCTCGAAACGAATTTTTAGAGGTTCCCATTTAAGAGTCGTGAGCGACATCCGATGAATTATTTTTGAATAGGCGTGAAAGACCAAAACGGATATCCATGACCAGACTGAGCATGAGCGGCACGACAAATAGTGAAAATAGTGTTGCACAAATCAAGCCGCCAATCACCACCGAACCAATTCCACGATATAACTCACTGCCCGCACCCGATTTCACCACAAGCGGCGTCATCCCAATTACCGCCGCCGACGTGGTCATGAAAATCGGTCGAATTCGCGTCCGAACCGCCTCTCGAATCGCTTCTCGATAGTTCATCTTGTCAATAATATCCGTCTCCGATTCCCCTCGACCCTTCATAAAATTCAACGTCTGATGAACCAACAAAATAGCGTTGTTGACCACAACCCCAATTAACAGAATAAAACCAAGCATGGTCAATGTATCCAATTGTTGCGTCGGATCATAATGGTTGGTAATCGCCAACCCAATAAAACCCCCAACCATCGCAAACGGAACACTAAACATAATCACAAACGGATACAGAAAACTCTCAAATAATCCCGCCATTAAAAGATAGGTAATCAAAAGAGAAAGGAAAAATCGCGACGAAATCAAATTCAGAACCGATTCTAAATTCAATCCCGCCCATCGCCCTAACATTGCACGCCGTGTTTGGGAAAGTTTGTCGGCATTGCCCGATAATTTGACAAATGTATCCGGCGTCATTCCTCCTTCACGATGTGATTCTTCGACAATCTGCAAAATCTGTGCCTGAGCAGTCTCCAACGCCACCTCGGGAGGAGGACTCACCGTCAACCGAATAGCTCGTTCCTGCTCCACACGACGTATCTGTTGAGAAGCATCCGCCTTGACAAAACTCACCAATTGACCAACCGGCATCAATTGCCGTTTCCCCTCCTTGTCCTGAATGGAAACAGGAATCGTTTCAAATTCGTCCGGCGTCAACGGAATATCAGGATCACGAATCAAGGTCAAATCAATATTATCACCCTCGTAATCAAAATCACCCACGTAAATTCCATCAATCATTGCCCGTGATGTGTACGCCAACGACAGAACACTTAACCCAAGTTCTTTGGCCCGAACCTGATCAACAACAATTTCCCACTCAGGACCGTTCAAATCATAATTGGCCGGTTCACTGCGAACTCCCGCACGCGAAAAAACTCCGACTAATCGCTGTTCCAAATAATTGGTGGAATCACGAAGACGTTGCATATCAGAACCAATCACTTCGATTTGCACAGAATTGGAACCGCCGCCGCGTCTTCCGAAAATCCCTTGCTGTTGGGCATTGCCGGAACAACCGGGAATCGCATTCATCATCGTATTCAGAAGAACTTCAAGCGGTTTGACTAAATCGTCGTCTTTGCTTGTTACATTCATAAAAACACCCTGATTACGAACCACAATATAAAAACTTTTAATCGGCGGAATTTGGGGAATCACTTTTTGGGTTCGGGTGTCAACAATTTTCTGAATCGCCGACGATTCCTCAACCGTTTGTGCCTCCCAATAGGGTCTTAAAAATTCTTCGGCACGCCGCCCAACCAGAACATTTTGCTGAATAGAATACGCCGGCGGAAGAAGCATATTGCCGTTCAAAACATTTTTGTTGCCGGTCGGAAGATAACTGGCCGGCGGCATCAGATTGAAACTCAAAACGGTTGCAGCACCGGAAATGAACACAATAATCATCACTCTTACCCAAATACCGGAAAAACTGCGGAAGGTCAAAAGATACACCAAATAGGCAAAACCTTCCGCAAGTTGTTTACAAACCGGTGCCAGACCGAACAGTGAATGGATCATTGTATAACCGTAATAATGGCGTTGTTTCGGTTTTTCACGAAGCCAGTTCACCGCACAAACCGGAATAACTGTAATCGCAATCAGTAATGAAATCAACACCGACGCGGAAATCGCAATAGCAATATCGTAAAACAATTGCCCGGATTCTTCCTGAATCGTCAACACGGGACAGAAGACCGCAACAGTAGTCAGGGTTTGGGCTAAAACAGCACCCCAAACTTCTTTTGTTCCTTCGTAAGCGGCAACGGGAACGGTTTTACCCAAATGAAGATGCCGGTCGATATTTTCCAAAACGACAATCGCACAATCAACCACCATACCAATAGCAAATGCTAGTCCGGCTAACGAAATCACATTGATATTACGACCGGTTGCGTAAAGAACTACAAATGTTCCGACAATCGAAATCGGAATCGCAATCGAAATAATAAATGTTGGGCGAAAACTTCGTAGGAAGAGGAGTAGTACAATAATTGCCAGAATACCGCCTTCATACATATTTTGCCGGACAAGAGCAACCGCGTTGTTGATGTACAGAGAATCATCGTAGAGTAATTCAAATTTAATTTTGTACCGATCATTTTTATACAGTGAAAGTATTCCTCCGGGTTTTGAAATTTCTTTACCGATACGGTTTACTTCCTGCATGATACTTAGGACATTGGCACCGGTATCACGCCGAAAATACATGGACATAGAAGTCCGTCCCATACTTTGGTTGAAATACGTATTCTTTTTCAATGCCAGACAAGGAGTTGCAATATCTTTGAGATAGATTGGGGCGCCATCGACGTATTTCACAATAACATTACGAATTGGTTCTAATGAATCGTATCGTCCGAGAACCCGAAACCGAATATCTTGACGTCCGTTGGACAAATCACCGGCTGATTCATTGAGGTTATCGTTCATGATTGCGGTACGAAGTTCATCAACGGAAATACCGGCTTGTGCCAGAACAACCGGATCAAACCGAACCTGAACTTCGTGTTCACGTCCGCCGTAAACATCAACCTGTGCTAGACCTTTGATTCGTTCAAAGGCTGGTTTGACAAAACGGTCGGCGTAATCATAAAACTCAGCCATTTCGAATTCGGGATTATTCTGTGAGGTGAACAACCCAAAAGCGATGGCTTCATCGGTGTTTGCGCTGGCGGCGCGAATAACCGGACGTTCCACGTCATCGGGATAACGTGGAACTTCGTTAAGCCGGTTGGAGGTTTCCTGAACAGCACGGCTCATATCATAGCCGACTGTAAATTCAAGTTCAATTCGACCTTCACCCAATTGGGCTATTGAAGTCATTTGGTATAGACCTTGCAGAGTTTTAAGTTTTTTCTCTTGTTCCATGAGAATAGACTTTTCAACTTCTTCGGGACTTCGTCCTTGCCAGGTGGTCCGGATGGTAACAACGGGGCGTTCCACATCCGGTGTCATCTGAACGGGAACCGCAAACAACGCCAGAATCCCAAAAAGAATGGTCAGCAAAACACCAACCGCAACCTTAACAGGATTATTGATTGAGAATTTAATAATGTCCATAGTGTTAACTCAAATTACGCATAATAGAAAACGGACGCTTACAAAGAAGCCCCATTTTATCCGAAACATAATACGCTTGCAAGCAACATCGCTAATATTAGTTGA
>JAITIZ010000641.1 GCA_031279215.1 Planctomycetaceae bacterium | reverse complement strand
AAAAACATCAGGAACGCAGTCGTCTCGACTGCACATTGCCTATAAAAAGGGCAGGCGAGACGCCTGCGTTCCTAAAAAAATGAGTTTTTAGAAGTTCCCAGTAATAATTTTATAGACATAGACCAGTAGAAGCAATAACCTTTGAGCGGATTTTCCAAAGAGAACCATGCGGTTCATGATTTGCAATGACAACCCTTAACCCAATCCTTAAACCCCAATCCTTCAATTCTCTTTCGTTATTTTCGTTATTTCCGTCAAAGTCAGTATAACTTACTGACGATAATTCAAAAAGAATGTCTTCAAAGACATAAAATTAAAATAATTCTCAATAAAACGGAGGATAATACGAAAGATGCATCGTAGTTTTCACTTTAGATTACTGTTTGATTGGACATTTTTTATTGTCTTCTTAGTTTCAACAACCTTAATATCAGAAAAAAGCAAAGGTGTTGAAATTGAAGAAAATGCGCAGGATATAGAATCTGCAAAAATTGTTGATAATGATGACATCGAAACAAAAGTCGATTCACCTATCAAACTCGCTCAAGAAAATTCCAGTAAAGGGGTTATTTGGGGTAAATCAAGTAAATTGAAAGAAATAGAGTCCCAAAGTACACCAACAACTCCCAAACCAAAAACCGAAACCTCAAAACCAGTTCAGAAAACAACCGTCCAACGCCCTGTTTCGGCAATTCGACTCCCCGAAAAAACAGAATCACAAAAACTTCCTGTCAATATCTCAGAGGAAAAATTTCTTTTGAAAAGTAGCCGGCGTAAAGGTTCAACTGATTTAGTTGAAACCCTACTCGAAGTAACCGGTGATGTTAAACAAGTCTCAAACGATCTGAAAGCAACAACCGATAAAATGGAAGTTGTTGCTGGTTTCCGTTATGAAGAACGTGTTGATCAGTTTTCGCTTTCGACAGGACCTTTGGTTAGTATTCGGCAATACAATCTTGCTAAATCAAAAATGAAAATCGGTGAACAAACCAAAACACCGGAACTTGATGAGGAATTACAAACGATTGTTTGTTCCCTAGAAGGGGACAAAGTTTCTCTTTTTTCACCGCGCGGTTCACTGCGCGGCGAACAATTGCTTTTGATCGAAGATTTACCAGGCAACACTTTAACACTTGACCGGCTTTTACCAAATAAAGAAATTAGTGTTGGCGGTACGTGGAAAATCTCTGATAATGTTCTTCGTTCTTTCCTTTCGGTGGATGCTATAACAGAGAGTAATGTGGAAGCGGTATTGACGGCGGTTGCGGACAAAATGGCCATGATTGAAGTTGTTGGTGATGTGAGCGGAGTGTATCTCGGAGCAGCAACCGAAATGTCAATTCGAGCTAAACTTCAATTTGATCTCGCAATACAACGAATTAACTGGCTTGGCCTTTTAATTGAAGAAAACCGTTCTATTGGACATGTCGGTCCAGGACTTGACCTTGTTGCACGGCTTCAGGTTAAAATTTCACCAATCGAAAGTCCGCAGGTATTGACAGACAATGTCTTGCGGGAAGTCAGCGTTAAACCAAATGACAATGTTTTGAAACTTAAATATGACGGCGGTAAAGGACCATGGCGGTTTTCCCATGACCGCGATTGGTACATTTTTCAAGATGACCCGCAAACAACAATTCTTCGTAAGTTACACAAAGGAGAACTCGTCGCTCAATGTAATATCGCCGATATGGGTAAAGTCGATCTCAAAACAATGACCACTCTAGATAAGTTCAAGAAAGAATTAGCAGACGGTCTCGGAAAAAATTTCGGTAAAATTGTTGATGCCGAAGAAAAAATAAATAAGTTCGGATATAAAATTTTTACCGTTTTGATTGACGGAACTGTTGAGGAATTATCACTTCGTTGGATTTACAATCTGATGACGGACCAGAATGGTCAACAATCAGTTGTTGTGTTTGTCGTTGAAGCCAACATGCTCGAACAATTCGCCGAAGCAGACGAAATATTGCTCAAAACTTACCAAATGGGAAAAAAATAAATCAGACTATATTTCCCATTTCAAAGGAAAAATACTAAAAATACGTAATATATCAGTGGAATTTTTATTTTGTGATCTTAACCCCGCTAGGGGTGTGAAATGCATAACCGGCGGTGAAGTGAAGCGCAACCGCCGGTTATGCACATCTCGTCCATGCGGGACTAAGAAAACATAAGAGATTAACGAAATGCCGCGAAAATAGAACCAAAAAAATTATTCCACTGATAGATTACAAAGAGATTTGTTAATTTTCCCGCTTTTTTCAAGGTAATTTTCTTCAGGGAACTTCTAAAACCCTAATGTAAAAATTTATTGTTAGAAGGAACGCGGTCGTCTCGACCGCATTTTTAGGCGTTTTTTGTAAAAAAACAGGGCAGGCGAGACGCCTGCGTTCCTCCTAAAAACCTAATGTAAAAATTTATTGTTAGAAGGAACGCGGTCGTCTCGACCGCATATTTAGGCGTTTTTTGTAAAAAAACAGGGCAGGCGAGACGCCTG
>JAITIZ010000094.1 GCA_031279215.1 Planctomycetaceae bacterium | reverse complement strand
GAGAGCCTAAGACTTTCAACTAAGATATTGTAACTGCTTTCTTTTTCCATTAATTGCAATAAAATACAATTTAATGATTTCATACCAACCCTAAATTTCAAATCAACCCTGAAAAGGCGATCGGATATTGGTACAATAATAGTGGGTGGTTAATGATTCGAATTTAAATTCCGTGCTAATTTCCGCATGCGAACTAACCACTATACACTAATACTTACCGCCCTTTCTGGGCGATTTTAATGAATACATGTTTAAAAACAAATACCGAAAATTCAAGTAAGAATAGTTTAAAATTATTACACTGAGATATTACAATTGCTTTTGTTTTTCATATTTTTAGATAATTTCGTGTATCTTTGATTGGTGTGCAGAAGTGCATTTAATCCAAATAAATTAAAAAAACTTGAAAATAAGGATATTTGTCATTAATTGTTTTTGGAAAGTATAGTAATTTAATAGACTTCAATCTTAAATCTTAAAATTTGTGTTCGATGTGGTTAATAAAAAAAATCGGCATTGGTAACACTACTGAATCGTTACAAAAAATTTTTTGAATATTTGTAATTTGTTCATAGACCTATCTTGCGTTTATTGACAAATTGATTTATAACGTCTATCCGTTGTAGAATGGCAGTTACAATAATTTTTGTAACGTTTACTAAATCCATTAATAAATAAAAAGATATTGTACAAGTATAAATTTCGTAAAAATCGTTTTTCTGTTACGATAATTATTTTCGCAATTATGAATTTTTCAAACATCTCAATTGCTCAAAATAAATCTGAACCAGTAAAATCTGATCCGCAAATTGCAACTAGTGCAGGACTTGAGAAAGCGAATAATGATTTGACAAAATCGAATATTGAAGCGGTAAGGCAAAGATTATGCGTACAAAGTAATCTGAATCTACGGCGGTGCGCCGAAAGGTTTGGCAAGAATGCCTGCCGGCAGTCAAAAAGAATTTATTACCTGAAGAATATTTAACTTGTCTTACCGAAGACGAACAAGGTATGATTGGCATTGGAACAAGATAAAACACAGATTTTTAAACTGTAATTACTTTAATTTTTGTTTTTTGTTTTTTGATACGATTACGAAATATACTATTACAAAATATACTGAAAATTCATGCACGAAACGCGAGCAGCATATTTATAAATAAACGAATATTAAAGTGTGAAAAGTATATCACAGAAATTCATAGAACAATGTGTATATTACCGATCCGTAAACATACAAAAAAAGCATATTCTACAAAAATGAATTTACCAGATAATTTCATAACGAAGATTCTGATATTAAGCAACAGTGATTATTTGACCAATGTCTAAACGGCGGAATTATCAATCCGTACAAGTTATTGATCGCAAACCGTTAAAAACTAGATTCAACAAAGATAAACTATTTTCTGTAGCGCAAAATAACTTCCTAAATTGCCGTCAGAAATAAACCTCCGACAATTGATAAAAAACACGTTTAATATAAATTTATAGACGATATTGGTGTTATTAAAGTAGTGTAACCTGTAACCAATATCATTAACATATTATTTATTATGTCCAATTCATTGATTATTGATAATTATTTGCACGGAACAGTTGGGAATTTTTTGGAAAATGCGCTCACTGTTGGATCAGATGTTTCTATGGTTTCTGCGTATTTCACTATTTACGCTTATCAAGAGTTGAAAACAAAACTCGACACTATTAAACGTATTCGTTTTCTTTTTGGCGAACCAACATTTATTAGTAATCTCGATTCGGAAAAAATTAATTTTCGTGATTTTAAGATTGAAGATGAAACTCAATTTATTGTTTTATCAAATCGTCTGAAGCAAAAATCTATTGCCCGCGAGTGTGCAAATTGGTTACAGGAAAAAGCTGAAATAAGGTCAATGGTCAAACCCAATTTTTTGCATGGAAAGTTGTATCATATTATTCAAGATAACGGTGTTCAAACAGCAATTGCGGGAAGTTCTAATTTTACGGTCAAAGGACTTGGAAACGGCATAAATAACAATATCGAATTGAATCTTATCATCGACAGCAATCGGGAACGTGACGAGTTACACAAATGGTTCAATGATATTTGGGACAATAAATCAGGACTTGTCGAAGATGTTAAAGATAAAGTTCTTAAATACTTGAATACATTTTACTGTGAAAATGATCCGCAATTTGTTTATTTCAAAACACTCAGCCATGTTTTTGGTCAATTTTTGTTGGAACAGGAACAAGAAGAAATTATTAATGCTAAAACTAATTTTTATAATAGTCAAATTTGGAATGTGTTGTATGATTTCCAAAAAGATGGTGTTAAGGGAGCAATTAATAAGATTCAAAAACATGGCGGTTGTATTATTGCCGATAGCGTTGGGCTTGGAAAAACATTTGAAGCACTTGCCGTAATAAAATATTTTGAATTACGCAATTATCGTGTGTTGGTTATTTGTCCAAAGAAACTTTCTGCGAATTGGACGATTTATCAAGCCCAAAAAAACAACTCTCTTAATCCGCTTGAAAAAGATCGTTTCCAATTTTCTATCCTCTGGCACACGGATATTGGACGTAGCGGTAAATCGCACGCAGATGGTATTGATCTTGATACTTTTAATTGGGGTGCTTATGATCTTGTCGTCATTGATGAATCACATAATTTTAGAGCCAATCCTGTAGAAAAACGATCTAATAACGAAACAACAAAATTAAATCGTACAAAATGGTTATTGGATAAAATCATTAACTCAGGTGTTAAAACGAGAGTTCTAATGCTTTCTGCAACTCCCGTAAATAATTCATTGCGTGATTTACGTAACCAGATAACATTTATTACAGGCGGAAATGATTTTATGTTACAAGAATCTTGCGGAATAAAAAGTATCAAAGATACTCTTGAAAGAACCCAACGCCATTTCACACAATGGGCTGATTCGAAAAATCAAAAACGTCATATCAAAGAACTAATCGTAACAATTGATTCTGCTTTTTTCAAGTTGCTTGATGAATTGACAATTGCGCGTTCAAGGAAACATATCAAAAAATTTTATAATACAGAAACAGATATTTCAATAAAACGTTTTCCAGAACGATTACAACCAAAGTCAATTTATTCTGATATTGATATACAAAATAATTTTCCATCTTATGAGAAAATTGAGCGTGATATACAGGATTATAAATTGACTATTTTTAATCCGACGGCTTATGTTAAAGAGTTGTTTGCGAATCTGTACGAAAAAAGAGAGAAAAACTTTACGCAAAAACAACGTGAGACTGTTCTTGTTGACATGATGAAAGTTAATTTTCTTAAACGGCTTGAGAGTTCGATACAATCGTTTGCTATTTCTATTAGACGAACTGTAGATAAAATCCAAGAACTAGAAAATAAGATTGATCTTTTTTTTGCGTCAAATAATTTAAACACTGAAGTCGAATGGAGTACACCAGAGGAGAATATATCGGATGAATATTCAGATGAATATTTTGATGAATATTTTGATAAAACACTTGATTGGCAAGTAGGAAAGAAACTTAAATTTAATTTTGAGCATCTCGACTTAAAAAGGTGGAAAGAGGATTTAAGACGTGATCGAAATGCACTAATGGGATTATTGGATAATGCTAAAAGAATAACATCGGAACACGATGCAAAGTTACATAAATTAAAAGAAATTATTTGTGAAAAAATAAAGAATCCTATCAATGAGGGCAATAAAAAAGTCCTCATTTTCACTGCGTTTACAGATACAGCGAGTTATTTGTACGATAATTTATACGAATGGTGTTGGACAGAATTAAAATTACATTGCAGTTTAGTTTGTGGAACGAAAACGCAGACAACATTGGGACCAAATTATTACGATGAAATATTGACAAACTTTTCACCGCATTCAAAAAACCGGAGCAAGTTGAATCAACAGCGAGGAAAAGAATTACATCAAGAAATTGATATTCTAATCGCAACAGATTGTATTAGTGAAGGACAAAATTTACAAGATTGTGATTTTTTGATCAATTACGATATTCATTGGAACCCTGTACGAATAATTCAAAGGTTTGGACGAATTGATCGTCTTGGAAGTACAAATGAAAAAATACAACTCGTTAATTTTTGGCCCACAAAAGACCTCGATAAATATATCAATTTGAAAGGACGAATAGAAGCACGGATGACTCTTGTTGATTTGGCAGCAACTGGGGAAGATAATATTCTTAACTCGGAACAGAAAGAGAAAGAGGAAGAGGAACTTATAAATGCTGGTTTACAGTATCGAAATAATCAATTAAAACGGTTACAAAATGAGGTACTGGACTTTGAAGAGATTGATGATGTAATTTCTATTACGGATTTTACGTTGAATGATTTTCGGATGGATTTGTTGAATTTTCAGAGTGAGAACAAAAAGCGATTGATGGATGCTCCGTTTGGTTTGTATGCTGTTGTTCCTGCGCCAACTGGTAAGTTTGCATATTTAGATAAAGAAATAGAATCATCGGACAAAGAATTATCGGTTATTAAACCCGGTGTGATTTTCTGTCTTGTTCAAAAAGATATTTCACAAGATAACAAAATCGTAAATCCGCTCAATCCGTTCTTTCTTATTTATGTTTACAATGACGGCAGAGTACAATACAATTTTACCAACGCAAAAAATATTCTTGAAATATTCCGAAAATTATGTCATAACAGGACGTCGCCTTATTCGGAATTGTGCTCGTTGTTCAATAACGAAACGGAACAAGGTACAAAAATGGATAAATACAGCGGTCTCTTGAATGCGGTAATTGGATCCATTAAAGAACTTTTTGGAATACGGAATGTATCAAGTCTTAAAACAAACCGTCAAGCTGTTCTCATTCCTGAAACAGAACAAAATATAGAAATAAATAATTTTGAACTCATAACTTGGTTGATTATCAAATGATCTTATTTGATATGGAAAAGTTATCCTACAATTAATTGTCCGCTGTTATTTACAAAATAAAATGATTGAATTAAAAAAACAACTAAACGAAATAATCGCAACTTTTGAAAATGGCGATCTGACTTCGCGCGCTTTGCAATTGTTCGATACGCTCGGCTATAACACAAGTCGACGTTCACCATTTCCTGAAAAAACAAGTAAATATTTTATCGAACATTTCACTAAACAAAACCATTTCATTAGAGAGATCGCACTCACTGATGAATGGAAAAGTATCGATTTACTTTTTCAATTGACAAACAATGAAATGGCGGTTGATTGTAAACAACAAGGTCAAATTGAAAATCAAATTATTGAATCTTATCTTTTTATGGCAATTGACTTGTATCAAGATGATTATTCACGTACAAAAATTGCTCAAATCACACGTGAAATCAATAAGGTTTTCGCAATACCGGTATTTATTGTATTCCGCTATGGAAATAAAATAACTCTGGCGATTATTAATCGACGAATCAACAAACGTGATCAAGATAAAGATGTTCTCGAAAAAGTTATTTTTATCAAGGATATTTCAATTACAAATACTCACCGCGCTCATATTGATATCTTGTACAATTTATCGTTACCAGAAATCAGGAGAACATTGCAGATTAAAAACTTTATCGAACTCAACAGCGCATGGATGCAAATTCTCGATACGAAAGAGCTACATAAACGATTTTACAATGAATTATCAGACTGGTATTTCTGGGCGATGGAAAACGTACAATTTCCAAGTGACAAAGAAACCAACACCGAAACCCGCAACGCAACAAATTTGATTCTTTTGATCACACGAATAATTTTTGTTTGGTTTATTAAGGAAAAACAATTAGTGCCGGAAACGCTTTTTGATCCGGCAGCGTTAAAAAGAATTGTCAAAGATTTCAATAAAAACAATGAGTCAAAAAATTACTACAATGCAATTTTGCAAAACTTGTTTTTTGCAACGTTAAATCAAAAAATGAATGAACGTGAATTTGCCGAAGACGGTGATTTTACAATCAACCGTAACAAATACGGAATCAAAACATTTTATCGTTACGAAAAATTGTTTGCTGTCGAAAAGGATGAAGCACAAAAATTATTTAAACAAATTCCGTTTCTCAACGGCGGTTTGTTCGATTGTCTTGACAAGGAAAATCCTGAAACGAATAAAGTTGAATATGTTGACGGTTTCAGCCGTAATTC
>JAITIZ010000620.1 GCA_031279215.1 Planctomycetaceae bacterium | reverse complement strand
CGTATTGACGCTGTATGGCATCAACCCGAATTAACGGTGGTTGCCGAAATCAAATATCATTCCCGTAAAAAACTTGACTATTTATTGGATGAAGCGATGGCGCAAATCCGTAACCGCCGATATTACGAAGCGTATCTTGATAATAAAGTAATGTTAATGGCAATTGCTTTTACTGGAAAAGGCGTAAAATGCAGAATGGAATATGTCAACTGATTGATTCAAAATTATGATTTTGTACGTTTTTGTTAAAATGACGGACTTTTCCATTGAAAGAATCGTGAAACGCCGGAACGTTGGTTGGGGTTGTTGGGTGTAGGAATTTCGGCGGGTTCTTCACCTTGAATTTGCATAATTGCTTTTTGTATTTCCGGTAATGCAACACGTGTAACAGTTGGATCGGCGATGGGACCGTGAATTTTTAGTTGAACAATTTGGTCACCTGCTCCTCCGAGGATATCGCTGATTACTGGAATTTGTGAACGGCGATTACCGAGTCTTGTTTTCATGGTTAAATCAATGTTACGGTTATCGAGTCGCATGATACCGTTACCTTGCAGCAGAAACGCTCCGCCTTCAAAAACAATTGGGTTAAGAACGACCTGCGACCCCATAATCTGAAACTCAACATCCGCCGAACTAAACACCCCGGCATTGGGATCCGTTTCCCGAATACTCAACTCCCGCAATAAACGAATCATTCCTGGTGCTTCGTAAATATTAGCGTTTCGCAGTTGAATTTTTCCGGTTCCGCCGAGTAATTCCAACTTCCGGCCATGACCATGCAAATGAACATCCGTACAATTTAAGGTTCCGGCGATTTTTTGTGTACTGGGTTCTAGTTCCCGTGCAATTTTGGCAAGATTGGCACCGATCAATGCGGTATTGATTCCGTAGGAAAATCCGTTGTTTGCCAAAACGACCAATCCTTCTCCATATAACGTTCCGTCAAAAAATCGTCCGGTAATTGGTTTTGCGGGTTGTTCTGCCGTAAACCATGATAATTTCCGAAACTCTTGCAGTGATGAAATTTCCGGCGGCAACGGTAATGTTTTACGTGCTTGATGTCCGAGATAAATTTGTTTTGTGGCTGCCTGATTGCCTGCCTGATTGCCTGCTTGATTGCCGGGGGTTGTGGGCGGTGTTCCGTCAAAGAAAAAGGGACCGCGTAAATCGGTTACCTGAAATCCGCGAACCGTAACCGAATCAAGATTCAACTCCCCCGCCAACTGGAAAACATCATCAACCGAATAACCGGCTAATCGGATTTCCCCAAAAATGTTTTCAACCGGAATACCAAGTCCTATTCTATTTTGGTGCAAAATAACCCCTAAATTCCATACTCCCAGAAGCGGCGAGGCAATTCCTTGTTTTAGAAATTCAACGGAACCGTTTAAGTTAAATGATTTACCGATTTGGAGATTTTCGACAATTTCCCGCAGGTTTGGGGGCAATGCATCCAGGAGTTCACGATTAGGCGGGAGTTGGTTGATGGTGAGCGAAGTCAACCGGAAACTATATTGCCCTGTATTGGAAAACCGGCAGTCAAGATTGGTACGAAGTTGGGTTTCCTGATTATTGCCGGTTAGAAGTTTTGAATGAACGTAGCCGTCTTCATAAACAATTTCTCCTTGTACATTGTCGAACCTGTAGGGAAACCGTATTGGACACATCGACAAGCCTTGTCGCGGCAATGCACGGAATTGGAGGTTCAAGCGATTGTCTTGAGAATGATAACGAATTTGAGCGTTTAAATCGACTTTACCTTTAATTCGTAAGCCGGTAAGAATTTCCCGTTGATCGGTGTTGAGCAGTGCACTGGAAAGTTGATCGTCAACCGGAAGGTCTTCGGCTTCGAGCAAAATCAAAAGTTCGGTATTTTTTGTTGAAGGGCTGTTGGGAGTATTTTGCAACACAATTGGTTTCAAATGACCGCGGCATCGAACAACCGCAGAACCGTTTGTTCCGATAATATTTTGAAAAGTCCAGATGTTATCATTCATTAGGAGTTGACCGTAAATTTTTCCTAATGGATAAGGGAAGCGGTTGTATTTGACTGCGACATCATTCAATCCGATTTCAAATGATTTTTGGAGTGGAGTGTTACCTGGCGGAAGTGATATTTTTAGTTCTACATTGATTTTGCCGACGGGATGCAATGTCTGTACTACTTCCCGTTGTTCTTCTGGTAAGGCGTTGATGAGTTTGGTGTCTATTGGAACTCCCTGCCCGATAATCCGAACTTGTCCGTAAGGATCAACAAACACATTGCGGTAATCACCGAAGATTTGTACATCAACCGGTTCGTTTGGTTTTGTAAAAAATTGAAAGGTTAATTTGGCGGTATTATCGACTTGTAATGTTCCGGTGAGTCGTTCCATTTTATAGGGGAGCGGCAGGAACGAAAAACTTAAATCGGAAAGATTTAGTGTTAATGATTGTGGTTGCCAACGATTGTTGTGAAAAACGAGATCGGCGTCAATATCTGTTGTTCCGGCATAGTCAAACCGTGCCAGTAATATTTTTGCTTGATCGCTGAGAAGCGGTGAAAAAATGTTTACTAATACGTCGTCAAACACTAATCCCCGAAAATGAGCTGAAAGTACCGCGGAACGTTGTTCTAGGAAGCCTTCTTGAGAATACGACAACACCAATCGGGCGGCTTCGGCAATTCCGGTTAATTTTTCAACAACAATACTGTCATCTGTAATTTTGAATCGGGTATTGAGTTCTGACAATGTCCGGTGAATTTCGTGAAGTTCCATACGTCCTTGCGACAAAATACCATCCAATGCAAAACGGAATCCCAATGAGGTTGACGAATCGGAAACAGCTGAAACTCCGATATCAAACCGTCCTTGAAATGATTCTAATGATTGTTGAAAACTGGAATTTTCGGTTTTTAGTTTTTTTAGCGGTAAATAATCAAGAAATTCGGAAGTCCAATCGAATTGGCGGCAACTGGCGGACATTTCCCATTGTTGATTTGAGGGATCGAAATAACCATTGAACACCAATTGGCGAAACATATCGCCGTTTGCATTTCCGGTATATTTCCATGCGGAGTATGGGGGTGTTTTCTGTTCGATATCGGAGAGCAGAATGGGTCGTTTTCCGTTTTCTGGCGGCGAGATAGAAAGGGTAATTCCTGTAATTTTGAGTGGATTTGCTGATAAAATTGTTGTATCGTCATAAATGAGAGTTCCGTTGAGGACATCTACTGGGACGGGTTTTATTGGGGTTTTGCTGTGGGACTGAAACTGTTTTAGTTCTTCGAAGATTCCTTCGTTTGTTCGTGTAACACGAATAATTGGTTCGCGTAGTACAATTTTTTTAACTCGAATTTCTTTTTTGTAAAGGGTTCGAATTGTAACTGGACATTCGAAGAAGGCTTCTTTAACGATTAACAAGGGGCGTTGTTTTTGTCCTAATGCAGCTGGAATTGAGCATTCTAAATCATGGATTGTGATACCTTTTTCTTCATCGAGTCGGACATTACCGATATTGACATTGAGGTTGGGAAAACGTTTTTCGAGTTCATTGAGGACATAAACACGGATTTGAGAGTTGATATGATGCAAGGCAACAACTCCTCCCACAGCTGCCAACACAACAATCAGCAGCGTTCCCCAACAAAAACACAACCATAATGTCCGTAATATTTTCTTAATAATTGATTATTTCCTATTGTTTGAATGGGGGGGTATTATTGGATTTGTTAATCTGGAGTTGTTAATAAGGTCATTCTGAAGGGGTGATAATACGAAATTGTGTCTAAACAGTCAAGAAAAGAATTTGTGATTTTCGACAAATTGCTGTCAACCGGCGATTTTTTTCCTGATTGTTGGGATTTAGGGAAAGTAAGTTAGTAGTTGATAGTTGATAGTGGAGAGTGGAGAGTGGAGAGTGTCGCAAGCGATTTACAAGTATTCCCGCTTAAAATCCGCTTGCGGTACTCTCCACTCTCCACTATCAACTATCAACTATTATCTCGCCCTTGCAGGGCTTTGGTAAAATGAGGGAATTCCTGCTCCGGCGGTTGCGCTTCGCTTCACCGCCGGTTATGCAGTTCACACCCCTAGCGGGGTTAAGAGCAAAAAACAAAAATTACACTGATAGATTACAAATAATCTATAAAATAATCGTTGTTAAAAATACAGTAAGTATTTTACACATTTAGAATTGTTATTTTTAGGAAAGAGTTGTTAAATTCAGGGAATCCGATAAATATAAATCGAATATCCAATTTTTGTTGTAGGTTGCCGGTTAAGAAAACAATGATACTCTTCTTTCTTTTTGATACAAATTATTCCAATCAATAGAACGGTACAAAGTCTCAACAAAGAAGGTTTCATTTTTTGATCTTTATTGGTTATCCGCCAAAAGAACCAAAGGAAAATCCAAAGCGGAAACAA
>JAITIZ010000588.1 GCA_031279215.1 Planctomycetaceae bacterium | reverse complement strand
ACTATCAACTCTCCACTATTATTTCGCCCTTTCAGGGCGATTCGGGGAAACAGCTCTTTTGTAATAAAAACCGAAATTTAAAGTGTAATGAGTATATACTTTGTACCGTCCCATTTTTAATGTTTAAATTTTTTCCTAGTGTTCACAGGTGATGTGTTAAAATGGGTGAAATTTCAACAGAAATCGTGATTTTATGATTTTAAACGATAGACTCGTTATTTTCAAATCTGTTTTTTCCGAGACGTTGTTTATTCAGTCGATCTGTCAACGATAAATGTTGGTCGATTTCGTCTATAAAAATTTACCTAAATTAACAACCAGCCTATGAATACTAGGAAGTATTTTACATAACCCTATAAAATACAAAGACTTAAAAAACAAGCAGTTTTCCAAATCGCTCATACAATCGGCAATGAACGATGAAAAAAACAATTCCTCATCGTCTGATTGCCTACTTTATAATTGACAACATTTGATCTTAATCAATATTCAATTCTTCGACTGGAATAATCACCAATTCGATATGATTATTGTTTCCTCCAGCTCCAACAGCACCAACTGAATAGATAATGTACAATTTTCCATCGTATTCTGCGGCGTGGGGATAGGCGAAACTGGCAGCTTGAAATGCTCCTTCCGGTATTGGTTCCTTTACATCACGGATTGTCCAGACTTTCGACAAAGTTTCTTCGCCCGATCTTCCAACAGCAATGTGGAGCATACTACGGCTGTGTACGGTTATTGCCAAATTATTAATCAGAAATCGCTGTCCTGTACTCAAAACACCACATGCAGGTTTCGAAGCGGTCATTGGCATATCGCTTTCAATTGGAAGTGACCATGTTTTACCATAATCGTTACTAAAAGATATTAATGCCCGATTGAAGTTGTTCTGGAATGGTTGTTCATTTCGTATCAAAAGAGTAAGATGTTGCTGGTCTTTTGTCCAAAGATTCGCTTCAGTTCCATGATAAGCCATTCCTCCATTTCGGACTTTGATCGAATTCCATTTCAATAAATCGTTTCCGTTACTGATTGCGACAGCACTACGCCAATCTTCGTCCATACCGGATACAATCCAGTTACCGTTACTAAGTTTAAACGGTTCATGGTAGGGCCAAATTCCTTTGCCAACAATTCCCTTATATTCCCAATTCTGAGTCGATTCATCTAAAAGATACGCTTCCATACTGAGATCGGGAAATGCATCTCCAATGACATGTGGTATTCCCTTTTTTACGAAACGCGCATGAAATGTCCAGAGTTTTCCATCATGTTCGAGAAACACGCCATGAGAACGACCAACATCTTGAGCCGCAATATCACCAATAATTTTACACGGTGCCCAGTGGATTCCATCCTCACTTGTCGTCATAAGAATTTTTTCACCAACCGTATTTTCTTGTCCGGCATTAGCTCCAAACGAAGCATAGAATTTTCCCTTAAAGCGAATAATTGATGGTCCATGTTGCCAAACAAACGAATCCTGTTCAGGCATTCTGGCTTTGACTTTGGCGAAACGAATATTTTTGAAACGTAAGAATTGCTCCGGCTTCGGATAATCGCCGCCGCTCCAAAGGTTGATCCGTTTGTATTCTGGAATGGTGTGTTTTTTGTCGGTTGGGACATACATTGCTGTTACTTCATCAGCAGACAATGCCCGATCAAAAAAAGTTACCGTATCAATTACTCCAAAAAATTCTTGTATTAAAGAACCTGCGTTATCAACACCGCCAAGAGTCAAGGGAGCAGGTGTCGGTTTAAGCAGACCGGAAAGTTCTTTTGTTGTTTCAATTTTTCCATTAACGTACAAAGAAATTGTTTTGTTCTTAACTGTTAATGTTACTTGATACCATTTTCCTGGTTCTGGAATTGTTTTACTTTCAAGACGTTCCCACGGTGTACCTGAATTGTAATAGACAGCCAATTTGTTGTTGGTATCGACCATCATTACCCATTCACGCTGATTTTTTATGTAGATATTTTTTGCTAAGATTGCTCGTTGCCTTCCTGTACCTAAATACACATTTATCCAAGCGGAGACTGTAAAATCGCCTTTGAAAAAATCATTAGGAAGATTAACAACACCAAGATTATTTTTTTCATCAAAATAGACTCCCTTACCATGAACTCCTTCAGCCCAAACAACCTCATTCCGAAATTTTACAGAAGGTATTTCTGTGTTGTCAAATGTCAGTGAAAGGGGGTAATTCATCGTCGGAGCCGGAATGGCATTCATTGAGAAAACCGATAAAAATAATGAAATGAAAGATAGTGAAATCAAATAACGAAACATTGGAATATCCTTTCTTAATTGTATCGATATAACAAGTAAATCATTGCGCAATGAACAACACAGCGAATAAAAATATCAATTTTTTCACTTGTTTTATCATAAGGGAATTTCTAAAAACCAAGTTAACGGCGGGGCTTACCTCGCACTTTGTGCCTAAAATTCAACCGCGCAGGGCAAGTCCACACTGTTAACTCTCGGTAAATTTGAGTTTTTAGAAGTTCCCATCATAAACTATTGTAAACATAATTGTAAGTTCAAAAAATGTTATTTTTTCGTATATTATCAGAACTGCCGCCTTCGGGAACATTAAAATCCCATGTTTTGGTTTCCTGAGTAATGTTTATTTCTGTAACGTATGGATAAAACATTGATACATCAGCATCCATTGAATTGTTTGTATTGAGTGCTGAGTCAAAACCATAAATGGTTACACGATACGCGCCAATACCGACACCGCCGTTTTTTCGTGTTTTATACCGACCATTGACAATATCTGCAACACCGCCTGAACCGGAATTTCCTTTTTCGGTATCCGGTTCAAACATGATACTGCCATACGGGATTGGTTTACCATCGTATGTTGCAGTTCCGTTTAACGAACGCAGACTGTTTGTTCCGCAACCACAAAGGAACGGCAGACAAACAAAAATCATTACGAAATAATAAATTAAGAGTCGCATAAATTTTAAAAATTAAAGTTAAATATTAAGGTTTTCCATCGTAACGGTTGCCCATTGAACGATAAACATTGAGATCAGTCGAGTCGGAAAAAAAACGAACAGAAGTATCCGCAAGTTCCATTTGACAACCTCCGGGATGATAACTACCGAAACAACGTGTATGAGCCGCTAAATTGACACCATGAGCGTCACCTCCAGTTGCTGTTCTCCAAATATTGTATGACCAATAATCGATGATAGGTTTATTAATTGGATCAACGGTTGCCGCAGCAATAATCGGGTGATGAGTTCCAGCGCGATAGGATGAAGCCCAAGAAAACCAAGTATTGTATAAAGTTGTATATTCATACAACCACCAACGGCTTTCTCCGATCATAAACGTATTTGTGGTTCCATCTTCAATGGCATTCATAGAGAAAAATGGACTTTTGGTCGAATTATCGAAAGTAAAAATTCCGTTATCAAATGTCAATCGTCCTGGTGTTGTACCGGCAGATATGGTGGACGCAGCACTTTCCGGACCGCCGCCCATGACAGCAAAATAATTTAAACTGGGATCAATACCGCGATGGGCAGGATCTGTTGGGCAAACGTACATTGGAAGAACTTCTTTTTGATACGTTTCATTTTTATTACTGGTATCTGAAATTTCAGAATTGTTCATCAATGAGGAAAAAACTTTGCCGAAATCAAATTGGGCGTAAAGAGCTGATTGTTCCGCAAACGGTAAAATTGAAACCGACCATGATGTTCGTTGGCGTGTTGAGTTATTACCGGTAACACCAAATTCTGTCATTTTCAACAAAACAGCAGCGGCTGGAAATGAGTTGTGTGTATCATGGTAATTGTGTACAGCAATCCCGATTTGTTTCATTTTATTGGAACACTGCATTCGTCTTGCCGCCTCGCGTGCGGCTTGTACAGCAGGCAACAGAAGAGCAATTAACACGCCGATAATCGCAATCACCACAAGAAGTTCGACCAACGTAAAGCCGAAAGGTGAAGAGCGGAGAAGTTGTAAAAAGTTTATAGGAAATAGTTTAGAACGTGAAGATTCTCCACTATCCGTTATCAACTTTCCACTACAGAGTGCCCCCCCCCCCCTGGTTTACCCATTTTAACATTGGGCTTTTCGCAAAAATTTCTGCAAAAATCCCGATCAAACACGTCATTACATTTTTCA
>JAITIZ010000070.1 GCA_031279215.1 Planctomycetaceae bacterium | reverse complement strand
AAACGAGTTGCGGTTGCCAAAGCATTTGAGACAATAATCGAGAATACTGTGAAATACAATGGATTAAACCCAATAAACAAAAAAATAACGAAGTCAAAAATAAAAAAAGAATAAAATATTTTTTTGTCATTATAATAATCATCTATCGTCAGTTACATTCATCACCTTCACATTCATCAGCACAATTAGGACCACAACATTCCTTATCTGTTGGGCAACCGTGAGAATCAAAATCTTCACTACTCGGACAACACTGTTCGTCCTCTGAAATACAACCTCCCTCGCAACATTGGGAATTTTGAGGACAACCGTGTGCGCCATAACTTTCTCCATTACCTCCGGTGCCGTGTGAACAACATATTTCATCTTCTGAAATACAAATTCCGTCACAACAAGTTTGTCCGCTACCGCAGGTATTACCGTCATCACAACACGATGTTCCGGCGGGATAACATTCGCCGTTACAAACAACATCGCAAACTTTGCATACCCCATCCACACAAGTTTGTCCGGCAGGACACGATTCCTCACCACCGCAACCAGTTCCCTCCGCTAATATTTTCGGAGAATCTGGAGCAATTGCACAAAAAATCAATCCCAATCCCAAATACAAGAGGGATGCTAATAAATAATTGTTTTCTAGAGAAATAAGACTGAATAACCTTTTCATTTTAGATTCCTCCTTATATAGTTGTACTAATTTGAATTAACGTTTTATAATACGTATTTTTAAATAAATTACTAAAACAATCATTATAATGCCAACAAGAGCCATTATAATACGAGGTAAATATGTTAATAATGATATATTTTCTGTTCCTACAAATTTCCCACAATGACTTTCCATATAAGAATCAAATTCTTTTTCTGATGTGAACGTAAAAGCGGGTTTACCAGATACTCCCCAAATATGGACTGCAATGACTTTACCATTTTCATCAGTTTCTGGTACTAATATATTCGAAGGAAAAACGACTTCAGATAATTCTGTTTCTGTACTTAATGCAGTAGAAAAAGAATCTACCTTAATTATCGTTTTAGAAAATAAACTATTATTTTCATCGCTAACATTTATATCAATTTGTGAAGGAATCCATTTACCCATCTCAATTTCTTTATATTCCATAACTTGAAGTTTCCTGAGAATTTTTGATGACTTATAATATTCCGTAATCAGGAAAGAATCAATTAAAAAATTTTTTGAGCGGTTGATTACAAACTCAGAGGATTCGATATTTGCTTCTTCCTCAGGAGCAATCACTTTCAATTTTATCGTACACAATTCATCACCACCATTATTGATTGATTTTTCAATACTTTCAAGTTGGCAATCTTTAATTATTTGAAACAAATACTTTGGTTCACCGACACTAGGAAAACTTAATTTATCTAACAAATTCGGAGCAAAAACTATCGTATCTTTTTTCCCTTTTATAATCTGGGCAAACAGATTTTGAGGTGGAATACAAGGATTTAATTTTTTATTTTTATCATTCTTTTGACCGTCTTTATAAATATATGTTTTTTCTCCGTCAAAAAAATAACATTCTCTTTTACCATCATTCGCATAATCCGAATTTTCAACTGCTTCCCATGTGTAACATACATTTTCCTTGTTATTTCGCTTGATCCAGATACCATCAACTTTTCTTAAAGTAATTTTTTCATCATCACTCATGTATTCAACATGAAAGGTCAACATAAAATCAGGAATAGATGCCCAATAATCATAGTTTTGTTTGGCAAGTTGTTCTGCATTTATAACATCTGGTTCCAAACAAAACACAAAACGGCAAGTGAATATCAAAAATATAACAATAAAGATAAAAGTTATAATTCTCATGTTTTACTCTGATGTGATAAAAATCCCACAATATAAAAAGTTTTAAACTCAATTGCATTATTTACATCCTATTTTAGGAATTTCTTTTCCCGTAACTGGGTGTTTGGGATATTCTGGTCTACAAGCACCTTGTGAGTTAGAACATGTTCCCCCACACTCATACTCTGGACACAACTGATACCATGCCCCTTTTACACATTTATATAAAGGAGCTTCATTTAAAATACATTTACATGGTAGCTGTCCACCACTTCCTTTTATGATTTGGAATCCATCTACAGTTCCCTTACAGTTGTCTATCGGTGTTGCTGTCAATGGGTTTTTATACCTATCACATACACTGAAACATTTTTGTGCTAATAAAGAACCACTATGAAATGACAAAATTACCACTAATAATAAACAAAATTTAGAAATTAAAGATGATCTATTGTACATAAAATCCTCTCAAACAAGTGAAAATAAAAAATTAGTAATATTTCAGTCGTTTGTTGCCTTTTTTGTAAAATTTCAGTTGAATATTTATTTTTTACGCATTATCCTTTTCCTCCTCGTCCTGAAAGGACATTGCGTAACAACCTACCGCAACGCGGTAGGGAACATTGCGCTGTCGCATCATCGCCCTGAAAGGGCAAGATATCGTTGATAGTGTCGCAAGCGGATTTTTTACCGCAACGTCAATTATCCGCATGTGGCACTCTCAATTCTCAACTTTCCACTATCAACTATCAACTATTTCATTGCCCTTACAGGGCGATGTTGCGCTAAGTTATTCCCCGCCGCGTTGCGGCGGGTTGTTATGCAGTGCCCCGTTGGGGCGAAGGAAAAAACATATTCTTGATCCAGAAAAACTGAAAAAATAAAAATTCCGCTGAAATATTACAAAAATTATTTTACAAAGAAATTAACATTAATTAATCTTCTGTTAATACTTTGACACAAAACACACAAACACTTTTTCTAATTCTCTCAACTGGTCGCATCTTACAATACTCATTATATTTTCCCTTTTCGGTCATATAACTTATCGACTCCAACAATTATCCAACAGATCTTTTCTAGCAATTCCGGTACAACTCCATTACTTTAAATACCGAGTTTTCCTAGTGAAATTGACGGCGAATATACTCATTACACTTTAAATTTCGGTTTTCGTTTTAAACTAAACTCGCCCTGAAAGGGCAATCAGCATTAGCGTAGGGCAACGCCCTACGTAACAAATATAAAACACCAAAACCCTGT
>JAITIZ010000537.1 GCA_031279215.1 Planctomycetaceae bacterium | reverse complement strand
TTATTTTCTTGGTTCAACACATTAAAAGCCGGAGGTTTTGCCTCCGGTTTTTTTTGTAATTATTTATTCGTCAATAACCGGCTTGGCTCTGTTACGGCTCAACCGTTGCCATGTTTCGGCGACATGCTGCCTGCCTTATCAACAAACAATCAACCATTTCTGCGTTGTTTTAGAAATTCGTTCAAAGCGTTTATGACATCGTCCGGGGCATCCTCAACAAGATAATGATGAGCGTCGTTCAGACGGTGGACATCGGCTTCCGGGTAAAATTGAAGAAAACGTTTAAGATAGTCCGGCGTAAAACACCAATCCAACATTCCCCAAATTAAACAGATTGGTTTATCCCGAAATTTCGGCAATGCTTCTTCGATATTGGCGAGTGTTTTGTAGGTTGGGTGTTTTGGGGAAAGAGGAATATCCATCACAAATCGATACAATGCCGTCCGATTCGCCCAAGAATTATAAGGTGATGTCAAACCGTTGCGAACTTCTTTCGATAACCCTTTTCGTTTGGCAATTGCCATTCGGGTTGCCGATTTTGCAAAAAGGTTCAGCCCTTGCACCAACAACCGCCCAAGACCCGGAATCCGGCAAATACGGATTCGCAAAGGACATTGGATACCCCGAAACGCCGCCGTATTCATTAACACAAACCGATCAAACCTCTCCGGTAACCGAACCGCCGTACCCATTCCAATAGCACCACCCCAATCATGAGCAATTAACGTGATCTTCTGCAAGTTCAAACCTTCAATCAATCGGCAACTATCATCAATTCGGCGTTCCAGTGTGAAGGGATAACGGGATTCGTCCGGTTTGTCCGATAAACCACAACCAATATGATCAACCGCAATCACCCGATAACGATCACGAAATGCCGTAATAAGATTACGCCAATAAAATGACCACGTCGGATTACCATGAACCATGAACAAAACTTCCCGATTCACCGCATTTCTAGGGCGTTGCTCATCAAGATAATGGTATCGAAGACCATCCAAGTCAAAAAAATGAGATTCAAAAGGATAAAGTTTGGTCATCTGATCAGTAACCGGTATGCTTGTTCTCTACAATTATTCCACTGATATATTACCCATATTCCAATAAATTTACGTTAAGGTTTCGCGTTCGTGGTAATGAGTGTGTAGTAATTCGTGTGATTTGTGTGAATTGGGTTCACCGAAAAACTCCTTGTAAATTTGTACAATTTCAGGATTGGCGTGGGAAACACGCAGTTTTTCGCTATCATCAATAGAATACAAACCGTGCGTGCGAACCTTAACTTTTTGAACATCCGTACCATACGGTTGTCCGCCGCCGCCAACACAACCGCCAGGACAAGTCATCACTTCAACAAAATGAATATCCTGCTTTTCACCGGAATTGACTTGATCGAGCAACCGTTTGGCATTGCCAAGACCGTTGACAACCGCCACTCCAACATTTAACCCGTTAATGTCCACATGAGCCTCTTTGATTCCGTCCAAACCGCGAACCGCTTCAACTTTAAGATCACTGAGTTCGCTGCCGGTTAAAAAATGATAGGCTGACCGAATTGCCGCTTCCATGACTCCGCCCGTAACACCAAAAATTTTACCGGCTGAGCTGCGTATTCCAAACGGCGAATCTGCCGGTTCCGGTTGTAGGCTCTTGAGATCAAGATCAAACCGGCGAATCATCTGAGCAAGCTCCCGTGTTGTCAGAACAGCATCAACATCCTGATAACCGCTGCGCCCCATTTCAGGGCGACTCGCCTCAAACTTTTTGGCAGTGCAAGGCATGACGGAAACACTGAATATCTTTTTCGGATCAAGATTATTTTTTTCTGCATAATATGTTTTGATTACAGCACCGAGCATTGCCTGCGGACTCTTGCAGCTCGAAAGATTGGGAATATTTTGCGGATAAAATGTTTCAACATATTTAATCCAACCAGGCGAACAACTCGTAAACATCGGCAATACGCCGCCGGTTTTCACACGATGAACTAATTCGGTTGCTTCTTCCATAATAGTCAGGTCAGCACTGAAACTTGTATCGAAAACACGGTCAAATCCCATTTGCCGCAAGGCCGCATGCATAATTCCCATAACATCGCTTCCCGCCGCAAAACCAAATTCCTCACCAAGTGCAATAGAAACCGACGGAGCGTGTTGAACAACAACATGGAAATTGGGATCACGCAGCGCCGAAATAATTCGTTTGATATGCGATTTACCAACAAGAGCCCCAGTAGGACAAGCCGTAACACATTGACCGCAGTTGACGCAACTGGAAACATTTAATCCTTCATCAAAAGCGGTTCCGATAGTTGTTTTGGAGCCGCGATTGATAAAATCAATACACGCAACCCCCTGAACCTCTTCACAAACCCGAACACATTTTCCGCATTTAATACATTTTTCCGGATCACGAACAATAGATTCACCGGAGAAATCGCGTGAGTAATTATCTTTTTGTCCGACAAATCGCCGCCGTCGAATTCCAAAAGATTCGGCAAGTTCCCGGAGTTGACAATTCCCGTTGCGTTCACAAAACAGGCAGTCATCAGGATGATCGGCGAGAAGGAGTTCGATAATGGTGCGTCGTGCTTCGACAGCGCGGTCAGAATGAGTTTTGACTTTCATTCCGGCAGTAACCGGAAACGCACAACTCGGTACAAGACTGCGTTGTCCTTCAACTTCGACAACACAAATTCGGCAAGCCCCGCTAGGCGGTAATCCATCATAATAACAAAGCGTCGGAACATGAATTCCAACTCGTTGCAAAGTTTTCAATAACGTCTCACCCGGTACGGCATTTACCGGACGACCATTAACTTCGATCTGAACAGTATTAATTACTGTATTGGTTGGTGTTGACATAGGAGTTTGAGAAGGGTTAAAAGTAAAACTTCAGAATTACGGATTGCTCAAAATATCACCGCCAAAAAATAATTCGGTAAATCTGATCCGATAATTCTTGATCCTAAAAAAAAATTTTTCAATTATTTCCAATTACTAATTAAATCGGGAATAACAACAAAGTTCAACGAATATACGTAAAAAAGAATCCAATGTCAATACAATCACAGAACCCCTAAAAAAGAAATTTAGTTGAGAGTGGATAGTTGAGAGTGGATAGTGTCGCAAGCGGATTACTACCCAAACGGCAATAACTCCGCTTGCGGCACTCTCCACTTTCCACTCTCCACTCTCCACTACTATGTTACCTTTTTAAACTTAAACAATAATTCCACTGACATATTACGAAATTTAGTAATCTATCAGTGTAATAATTTTTTTGGTCTTTTACATTATACGCAAAAGTGTTATAATTTGTCGTCTTAATGATTGTACCGGTTGCCATCAACCATTTTATAAAGTATATTTATGTGTTAAGGGAACTTCTAAAAACCTAATGTAAAAATTTATTGTTAGAAGGAACGCGGTCGTCTCGACCGCATTTTTAGGCGTTTTTTGTAAAAAAACAGGGCAGGCGAGACGCCTGCGTTCC
>JAITIZ010000056.1 GCA_031279215.1 Planctomycetaceae bacterium | reverse complement strand
GGTACGATTATAATAAAAAATTTAATCATGTCAATACATAATAACTTAAAAAAATATTTTTATAAATTTTTCATGGGTACACTTTCGTAAAACCCCTTGTTTTTAAGCACCAAAAATTTCAACGAAGGAAGATCCGTAACAAAGCCCCGAATAGTTGAGAGTGGATAGTGGATAGTGGATAGTGTCGCAAGCGGAATGATGACCGTTTGGGTAGTAATCCGCTTGCGGCACTATCCACTCTCAACTTTCCACTCTCAACTATTATACTACCCTTTCAGGGCTGTTTTGATTAAGGGAACTTCTAAAAACCTAATGTAAAATTTATTGTTAGAAGGAACGCGGTCGTCTCGACCGCATTTTTAGGCGTTTTTTTGTAAAAAAACAGGGCAGGCGAGACGCCTGCGTTCCTCTTAATATTAGTTTTTAGAAGTTCCCTATAGAATATCGAAATAAATATCGAAAATTGACCCTGAATAGGGATGACTCCCCTTAAATATCTTTTATGTTTGCTTATAATAGAGAACCTTGTTTTTCTACTTTTTGCACTCAATCCTGATTTTTTTCGGGTTTTTCATAGAATTTTACTAATTCTTCATATTATAGATGTCCAATCTTGTTGTCTGTTTTAAGGAAGCACCTGTTGAACCAATCTTGATTGACCGAATTCATGCGGCTTGGTCTGAAGTCAATATCATCAATACGGGTCAACAAGAAATTGCTTCTGCACTTATGGAGGCGGATTATTTTTGTGGTCATGCCAAAGTTCCCGTCGATTGGGATGCTGTTGTTCGGCAGAATCGGATGCGTTGGATTCAGTCGTCAGCAGCAGGAATGGATTGGCTTTTGGTTCCGCCGGTCATTCAATCAGAAATAACAATTACCACCGCTTCCGGTGTACTTGCCGATCAAGTTGCCGAACACACGCTTTCTCTCATTCTCGCCTGGATGCGGAATATCTCAACCTTTCACCGCGAACAGTTCGACTCAACCTTACCCAATTACCGGAAATTTATCCGACGCCCAACCCATGATTTAACCGGTTTAACAGTCGGAATTGTTGGTTTCGGCGGAGTTGGTCGGCGTTTGTCTGAAGTTTTGGCTCCATTCCAAACCCGAATTTTGGCAACCGACCTATATCCCGCCCAAAAACCTCCCCATGTCGCGGAACTTTGGCCGGCAAATCAATTAGATAAACTTCTCAGTGAATCAAATGTTGTGATTCTCTGTCTCCCCCTAAATTCCCAAACTTATGAATTATTCAATATTGAACGTTTCAGATTATTCCGAAACGATGCTCTTTTGGTTAATGTTGCGCGAGGGCAACTTGTTGTTACACAAGATTTAGTGGAGGCATTGCAACAAGGGGTTCTTGCCGGTGCGGTCATGGATGTTACCTCGCCGGAACCGCTACCGCCAGAACATCCGCTTTGGGATTTTTATCCCAACGTCCTTATCACTCCCCACGTCGCCGGACAATCTCATCAACGATTCGAAAAAGTTGTCGATATTTTTACCGCCAATATTTCACGCTGGAAAAAGAAACAACCCCTGATCAATTTCCTAACTCCAGAAGGAAAACAACTCGGTTTTCCGGTTCGTTGCTCTGATTATCCGCTCTGGATTGATCTTAAAAAACAAAACCACAAACAACAATTATTCTCAACAGAAACTCTTGGAGTTGCCAATGGAAATGGAAATCGAAATCGAAATAAAATCGGAATGAAACGCCAAGAAATATTGCCCGATTCAACAACCGATATCTTTGAAAATTCGGTAACCCATTTTTTCCCCGGTACAGGGTTAAACGAAAGTTCGGAGGTTCTTCGTGAAGAGTATTACAATTTACTGGATCGACAGAAAGTTTATTGGGAAGAAGATATTCATTTCAAGGAAATGCTCGGTCAAGGCGGTCAAGGAGTTGTGTTCCTCAGCGAGCAACGTGGAACAGATGGTTTTGTACTTCCAATTGCAATCAAAGTTTTTTCGCCGGAACGTTTTCCAAACGATGTACTTTACGAAGAAGAAATGTGTAATATGGCGTTAATTACTGCCAAAGTAGCCAAAATACAACATGATCATCTTTTGTCTGTTTACACTTGGCGTTCCGCCAATCGGATTCGGTTTATGTCAATGGAATGGGTAGATGGTTTTGATTTGAGCCAACTTTTGCGGCAGGAAATGCTTGACCACCTTCAGAAAAAAGTAGCATTGGGACGATGGAAATATCTCAATAACGTTGTGGTAACAACCGGAATAATGCATCCGCGATTAATGCCTGGTGTAGCAATTCCAATTATACGCGATTGTCTTGGGGCGCTTGGGGCATTGCATCGTGAAGGGATTGTTCATGGTGACGTGAAACCATCGAATATTATGTTGAAACGAACCGGAAACGCAAAACTTGTTGATATTGGTTCGGCGTTTGAAATTAGAAATCGTCCGCCAATGCGTCCTTACACATTGGCGTATGCGGCTCCTGAAGTTCTGGAAGGCAAAGAGATTACTCCGAGAAGTGATATTGCGAGTCTTGGTTATGTATTGATTGAGATGCTTTCCGGCCAACGGCTTTTCGGGGCTAACTCTGATTTGAAGGGGCTTGACGGACGTCTTTTGTTAGCAAGTCAACTCCATAAAATTCTCCCGCCAACTGTGGCATCAAGTGAAATGTTGATGGATTTTTGCAAAAGTCTTATTGCACCGGATCCCAACAAACGTTTTGAAAATGCCGAAGCCGCGGAACTTTTTAAGAATGGAGCTGCTGATTTTCAACGACAATTAGTTAAAGGCGATCTTTCGTGTGAACCAGAACCGGAAATCCGAAATTGGCTTGACAATCTCGAAGAATATCTCACTAAATCCAAAGTAATTGAACTGACTAAACCGTAACTCCAATCAGGTATTCTAATAATTCAATTGCATCTGTCTATTTTAAATTACTCCAATTAGTAATATCTGTTTATTTTGAACACAAAATACACGAAACTTCACAAACAACACAAAAATTACAATTAACGTAATATATCAGTGGAATTTTTGTGTGAAACACCGAAAAAGCAATAATTCACCTGAACAATACCCCACAAAATGCCGAAATCACCCGAAAATTTTCAGCCATTTTAACACACCAGCCTGGGAACACTAGAAATTTTTTTACCAAATTTTGAAAAAATCAGGCAAAAGACGAATATCCTAATTGACAATTTAAACCTCTTCGATTAAACTGTGAAACTCATTGAACCGAGATTTGTATTTTTTACTGTATGTTGTTTTGCGGTAAGCAAATCGCGATTATTTCAATAAAACCTTACAAACTAAGGAGTATGACAATGAAAAATGTAGTAATGTGTTTGGTCGGGATTTTTGCAGAAATTTTTGCGAAAAGTCCAATGTTAAAATGGGCAAACCAGGGGGGGGGGGCACTCTTTAGTGGAAAGTTGATAACGGATAGTGGAGAATCTTCACGTTCTAAACTCTTTCCTGTAAACTTTTTACAACTTCTCCGTTCTTCACGGTTCGGCTTTACATTAGTCGAACTTCTTGTGGTGATTGCGATTATCGGCGTGTTAATCGCTCTTCTGTTACCGGCAGTGCAGGCGGCACGAGAAGCAGCAAGACGTATGACGTGTACCGACCACTTAAAACAGTTCGGTATTGCCGTCCACAACTTCCACGACACCAACACCGGTCTTCCGCCGCTCACGTTGGGACCAAACCGTGCCAGTTTGTTTGTGTTTCTGATGCCGTTCTGCGAACAACAGTCTCTGTTCAACTCGTTGACAAACGGTTTCGCCACATCAACCAATGTCGCTGGTATTGGCAGATGTTTAGACAATGACGATGGTTCTACAGCTGGTGATCAAGCCGGACTTTGGCTTGATGGTACAACTGGTACAACCCTCGAAGACAGAAAGCAAATTGGTAATGTCCCCATTATCAAATGTCCGTCTCGGCGAAGCGGAATACAGATCGTTGATGACGCCGGATCGGAGCCTTACGGCGGTCCTTTAGGGGATTACGCAACTATATTGCGTTATCGGGCAGGCGAAGCAGAGACTTTTAACGATGTTGCCACTGCACTAATTGGTGTATTCGGCAGTAGTGGATCATGGACACTAACTAATAATTTCCGAATACCTTTCACTATTGCCCAATCAAAAGGTTTGGTTTCGAGTATTTCAACTGCGGATGCTGATTATAAGCAATACACGTTGACGACTAGTTTTGCAACATGGCAGGATGGAACAACGAATCAACTCATTTTAGGTGAGAAACATGTTCCAACCACCGAAATAAAAAATGAAGGTGGTGCACCTATTACTGCTACTGCTCTTGGTGTTTCAGGTAAATGGGATGGAAGTTATTTGTTTATGAGTGCAAATTCTCCTAATCAGGTTATACGAATTATCCACGCTAAAAATGATGGAACGAGCGGCGACTCTTTCAGTTTGGTACAGAAAAAGGAAATAACTACTGATTATGCTGAATTTGGATTTGGCAGTTATCACAGTGGAGTTGTGAATTTCTGTCTTGGAGATGGTTCTGTTCGCGGTTTTTCCTTAACGATTAGCCCAACCATTTTGGCATATCTTGCCGATATTAATGACGGTCACAGCGCATCGTCACAGTAATTAACAGAATAGTTAGTAGTGAATAGCGGAAAAGTAATTCGCTTGTTATATTACTATTTTACTATTCACTATTAACGATTTTTTGTTCACGAACCAGATGAAAACCGGAACTTTTTCACAAACATTGCGGCTTCGTAAGTCGCCGGAATTTAAGCGGGTTTTTGATGCTCAATGTTCAGCGTCAAACGGTATTCTGATTGTTTTTGCGGTTCCCAACGGTTTGGAACACAACCGGTTGGGAATTTCTGTTTCCCGAAAAACCGGCAATGCTGTTATTCGTAACCGTTGGAAACGGCTTATTCGTGAAGCGTTTCGACACACCGGAACCGGATTGACCGAAACATTTGATCTTGTCGTTATTCCGCAACGAAACACCGCACCGCCAACAGTTCAAGCGGTAAAATCTTCGCTACAAAAACTAATTGCTAAAATTACCAATCGCTATTTCGTCTCAACCCAAAAACAAAAATCCCGCTAAATAATTAACGCCCTGATAATAAACGGCGAATAGAATCACTACCGGGAACTTCTAAAAACCTAATGTAAAAATTTATTGTTAGAAGGAACGCGGTCGTCTCGACCGCATTTTTAGGAGTTTTTTTGTAAAAAAACAGGGCAGGCGAGACGCCTGCGTTCCTCCTAATAAAATTTATTGTTAGAAGGAACGCGGTCGTCTCGACCGCATTTTTAGGAGTTTTTTGTAAAAAAACAGGGC
>JAITIZ010000467.1 GCA_031279215.1 Planctomycetaceae bacterium | reverse complement strand
GGTATATCATTGAATGTAGTTCCTGCGTGTTCAAAGACGATCATAACTTTCGTATTGATCTGATTTTTGAGCGGACAGGAAAAGACTAAATCCAAAATCCGTTCATCTCCCTTCAGACCAATATAATGTGTCTGCACAGGAGAAATTTTCTCTAAATCTATTTTGTTAATAAATTCAGAATCGGCATAATTCAACAAAAAATCAACAAACACAAATATCCGTCCAAAAATATTCTTAACAAAGGCATCGTAAATATTTCCAGGACGTGTTGATTCTGATTGTTTCTCTTCGGTTTTATCTTCTATGTTTTTCATACTGAACATTTTACTCAACATGTTGGTTTGTTCAAAAAGTCCGATTCCTTATTGGAGGGATATTATACTCACAACTCTTAAAAATTCGGCTTTCCTTTTGACAAGATAAACTGGTTTTACATGGGTTTATAATATTTCAGCGAAATTTGCATTTTTTGTTTCATAACTGTTCACTTTTTTTATTTTAGTCATTGTTTCTATTTTTTGGGGAAATACGAAACTTATGAAAAAACAAAACACACGAAAAAAGTTGAAACAAAAAATTTTCGTCTATAATTTGTTATTTTGTTTATTTTATATTTTCAAAAAAGTTCTGCTGAAATATTACCATAGTTTTAGTACAATCAATTCCCTCAATACGGTAATTTTATTCCATTGATTATATTTATAAAGGGACATTGTACCAATTCCTTGTATTCAGGTAAAGATTGTCCACATCACATTTCTTGTTAAAAGTTGAAAATTTTTACAATATTTTACTGTGATTCGTTTGGGGTACGAAATGAAACAATGTACCTGTTCACAACAACAAACAAAAGACAAAAACTCAAGGGGTTGGCAACTCTGAATTGGATTAACAACGGTGAGTTGGTATTTGGTAATATTGCGGTGTGGGTTCTGATTTCCACTTACAACAGAGCCGATACGATATTTCGGAAAGACGTTGCTGTTACTGCTGTGGTACTATTCATTTTATTACTAACGGTTCACTGATATTCTGTTTCTTCTTGTGTTTCGGGAATTTCAATAGTTACGGGAATTGGCACAACAAGAGAATAGACAATTGTTGGAATTGTTGTACTGTTATCAGACCATGAAGAAAGCGATTGACCGAATGATTGTTTCCTGATAGCAACAGTGATTCGTATTGCTGTCGGCAACATTTGTCGTTCATCCATATCCCAGTATTCAATCCAATCTCCGGTGGAACCTTCCTGACCGGCAGTTGGGTCAAAGTAGGCGAACTCAATCCATTCAACTTCAGGAGCCAATGGTTCATCATACTGTTCATATTCTGTTTCGAGTCCTTCGTTGACGGCGTATTGTGTTACGAACCTATCGAGTTGACGCCGGAAAAGACCATAGTGTATTGCAGTTGGGTTGAGTGAACGTCCCAACGAACCGATTAGTTGATCGGGTTGGTATTGCGGATCCTCTAATCCGGTTATTTGCCCTGTTTCACTGCCGAGATAATAAAGAACCGTTTTTGAGGGGCTCAGACGGTCAGCCATACCGGAACTCCGCATTTGGCGTGATCCATACATTTCACCTCGCGGCAAAAGAGCCGTATCAATCTGAATCCATTCGGAATTGCCGTAAATTCCTGGTATTGTTCCGTAAATTTCTGATGTTTCCGACTGTTCCGTTAATTCCGATTCGATGCTGGTTGTTGATGAATTGTCCACACTAGACGATGTGCTCAAATTAGTGGAAAAACCAAAAAGCGAGGTGAGAGATTCCGTATCAACTTCAAGTTGTTCTTCCCGAACAGCGACAATTACAGAACGAATATCCCGTGCAATTTTTTCCAGAACTGCGCGTGCGAGTTGTGATTCTTCGACTTCTGTCCGATTCACCATCATTTGCCGAAGATAAATATCTATTGCCATTGTAACGAACATCAAAATGACCGTCATCAATGCAAGAGCAATTAAAACTTCAAACAACGTATAAGCACGAGACATAAACCAAAATTTTGTAATAGTTATGTGATATACTCATTGTACTTTAAAATTCGGTTCTCTAATAGCAGAATTTTTGTGTCTTTTATTTAAAAATCCGATAGATTTTGTTTATTCTTGTCACAATCTGTTGATCCTGTCAAAAAACGAAAACCGAATTGCCAAGTGTGATGAATATACTGTTCTAAAACCGCCAAACTTGAGTGGTCAGTGAAAACGGTAATCCATCGTGTTTTGATTCGAGTTCGATATAAAAGGCGACATGTCCTGTTGTTGGTTTTGAAACAACAATTGCATTTGATAAGTCATTGTCTATTGATTTTGAAGTCCATTTTGATTGGCGAAAATCTTTTGTTTCTGAGGTGGCGGACCAGACTTTGACTCGGTAATCTGGTATTTCTGTTTCGAGAGTTACGGCGAATTGGGAATTTTGTTCTTGGAATTTCCAATTCATCTGGGGCCAATTTTCACTATTAGCGGCGTACCGTGCAAATACGGCAATTGTCATGACGGCTTTGGGCAACTGGTTATCGAGACCGTGTCCGACATTCGGAAGCGTCAACAGATATTTTATACCGGGGATATCGTTCCAATAATGTTTTGCGGCATCAACTGTCCAATAAGGATCATTAGTTGCATGAACCAAAAGTTTGGGTAATGTCAACCGGTCAAGATAAGAATAAGGATCAACCATTTTCCAAAGCCGTTCTTTAATTTCGGAGAAATCGTTATCCTTTTTTTGAACAAGATTACGATCTGTATAATCATTAATACTGGGACTGAAATTGCCCCATGTTTCGATTTGATATTCCATTTGTTTCCGAATATTGAGATTATCAATAACAATTGGAGCAATAGCGACAATTCGCGGGTCTTTTGATGCGGCGGCGAGCCATGTTGTCCAACCGCGTTTTGAGGCTCCGGTTACGATAAAACCGTTGATATTGAGTTGTTGTTCCTGTTTGAGGACTTGCTGCATTGTATCCAATGCACGAATGGCACTTTTTGCCATTGGGAAGAGTAGGGGCCAAGTGGTGTCGTGGGTTTCCAATGTTTTGAGCAGTGTTTCTCCAATCAAAGCATCTTCGGAAAAATTACCGAGCAACGGCTGATTCGGAACCTGAAACAGTGTTCCTAACGGCATTCCGCAAGCTTCTGCCAATGTTCGGGCAAGTAATTTATCGTTCTCATTTGGTTTACTGCCAATCCTTTTACCGGCAATATACAAGGCGGCATGATTGGAATTATCTAATTTGTTGGGAATAACGACGAGTAGATAATGTTTCCAAGGAATATCATGCCAGGTTTGGGAAGTCATTTCGAGAAGATAAGATTTTTCGTTATGATTTTCGGTTTTCTCAACAATTTTCCACTGAAAAGAATGATCTGGTAATGCCAGATAAGCATCGAGTTCGGGTGGTGTGTTGGTAATAGGCGAGGAAGCTGCCTTAGAAGAAACCGGAGTTTCGGCACCGGACATTCCCGCAAACAAAATAAAACCAACACTTAAAAAAATCAAAATGATTTTGTTAAATAAATTTTTCATTTTTACAAACTCCTTGTACCATTTAATTGGTATCTCATTAGTGTTCTTGGTATTTTAAACAGAAAAATACGTAATTCTGATGATATAACTCGTACAACATGGCGATATTGGCGATGATATTGGCGATATTACATCAAACAAAAACTGTTGTAGTTTAAGTTTAACTATTACGATATTTTTATTTTACGAAATTTTATCATAACACAAGTCAATGAATATGAACAGGGCATCTCTAAAAATTCAACATTTTACCCAAAGATTAGTAAAACGGAATTTTTAGAGAGTTCCAAGAGATTAAGGAAAGACCGCGAAAATAGGACCAAAAAAATTATTCCACTGATATATTACAAAAAATTTATTTATCGTTTTTATCTAAAAAATTAAAAAAAAGAAAAAACGAATTTTAAAGTGTAATTGGTATAATAGGAATTTTTAGAGATGTCCAAGAAAAAAGCGGGTACTTGCGTCTGATCTTGCTAAGGTGGTAAAATACCCTCCAAAATTATTCACTCAATCCGACGGTTTGAATCTATTTAGCAATCGTGTTAGCAATCGTGAACCGCTTGGCAATTGCCGATAAAATCCTAATGTTCATTGGGAAAACCTTGAGCTGTTCTATTGGCAGATGTTGTTCCTAAACCCGAAAATAAATTGTTAAAACAATAAGACCGTTTGAAACGTATCTTGTTGATATTTTATGGTTTTGCTGACGTTGACAATTCCTTTTTTAGTTTTCATAGATTGTTTTATGTGTTAGGCAATGATTGTTACGGGTAAATCACATCATACTTATCATGAGTACCAACCTTTTGTAAAAATCAATCTCTTGACCGATTTTTTTTAGGAAAATACAAATTATTATGTCAAACAACAGAAAATTACCGGTAGGTATTCAGGATTTTGAGGACCTTCGTACCAATGATTATTTGTACGTGGACAAAACGGTTTATGTTTACCAATTGAAAACAAGTGGAAAACCTTATTTTCTTAGCCGTCCGCGTCGTTTTGGCAAGAGTCTTTTTCTTTCAACACTCAAAGCGTATTTTCTTGGTAAAAAGGAACTCTTTGACGGTTTGGCGATTGCGGAATTGGAGAAGGATTGGTTAGAATATCCGGTTTTTCATCTTGATCTGAATGTAGAAGGTTACATTCAAGTTGATTCCCTCTACAATGCCTTGGATACGAATTTAAGACAATTAGAAGAACAATGGGGCAAAAATGTAACAAATACAACACCCGCTTCCCGTCTTTCCGAACTTATTCGACATGCTTATCAAAAATCAGGTCGAAAAGTAGTTGTTTTGGTTGACGAATACGATAAACCTTTGGTGAATACTTTAGACAAAGCGGATGTTAATGAATCTATACGAGAAATATTGAAAGGTTTTTACGGTGTTTTGAAAAGTGCGGATGCGTATTTACGTTTTGTTTTTCTTACCGGAGTTACGAAATTTTCCAAGGTGAGTGTTTTCAGTGATTTGAACAATTTGATGGACATCAGTTTGAATGAAATTTTTTCAGGAATTTGCGGTATTTCCGAAACGGAGTTAATTCGATATTTTGAACCGGAAATCAATTGTTTAGCCCAAAAAAACGGGTTAACCTACGAAATTGTTCTTGAATTATTGAAAAAACATTATGACGGTTATCGTTTTGCCAAAAGAAGCGAAGATATGTATAATCCGTTTAGTTTGTTGAACACCTTTTTTAATTGCGATTTCGGTAATTATTGGTTTTCCACCGGTACACCAACTTTTCTTGCTAAAATGCTTCAAGACGGCGATTTTGAGATTCCCGATTTGGAAAACAATATTCATGTTTCTGTTTCAGAGATTACAAATTACAAAGCAGGTATGAATAATCCGATACCGATTCTTTATCAAACCGGTTATCTGACAATCAAAGATTATGACAAGGAATTTGACGAATTTATATTGGGTTTTCCGAATGAAGAAGTGAAATATGGTTTTTTGAAGGAGTTGTTGCCGGTTTATGCTCCGCAGTATGCGGTTCAACAAAAATTTTCGGCAGTGTTCTTTATCAAAACTCTTCGTGCCGGTGATATAAACGCTTTCATGCATAATTTACGTGCTTTTTATGCCGGTATTCCCTACGATCTGATCAAAAAAGCACAGAAAACCGAACGTTATTATCAATTCATTTTTTATTTACTCGTTACATTGATGGGACAATTTATCCAAACGGAAGTTAAAACCGCTCTTGGTCGTATTGATGCTGTGATTAAAACTGCAAACACAATTTTTGTTTTTGAATTTAAGATGGCTAATTATGGTACTGCCGAAGATGCACTCAAACAAATTGATTCCAAAAACTATTTGATTCATTACACCGCCGACGGACGAACATTAGTTAAAATCGGCGCAGAATTTAGTGAACAGGAATGCGGATTGAGTCGTTGGAAGATTGAGTAATTACGGATTACAGCTCTTTCCAATTATCCCGCTGATGGAGTTGAGTATTATTTGTTTCAATTATAGCTGTGTTGAAATTTTTATCCGCAGTTTTATTTTATGTTAAAATACTTTTAATATTGAGGGACGAAGCATGACATTGAACGATCCAGTTGACGACGCAACACCTATTTCCGTAATACCTCATGATGTTACGGAGTCCAATCAAGCCGGTATTTCTATTCAAACTGACGAGTCGGTTGAATTTTTTGATCGGGAACGTTGGCACGATGTGGAATTTGAAAACAGTATTCAACAAGACGAACTTGTTTCGTCTAATAAGTTATTTCCTTATTTATTTTCGGTTGGGGTTCTGTTTTTGGTAATTGTGATAGCGGGTGTATGTGGTATTTATTCGGCTTATTATTTATCGTTGTTAATGAGCAAACCGGCGGTTCCCGAACCGGATTACCGCAATGTGCCGACACAATGGATTGGATATGTGGAAGATTCTGCTTTTTTTTGTGAGGTTAATAATCCTCTTTGTTTTGCCGGTGATGGTCATAATAAATTCTATATTGGTGATGAAAATCCTCCATCTATTTACGAATTTTCCATCACAACAAAATTGGCTCGAACAATTCCCTTACCGGCGAAACCAATGGCAATAACAATCGGCGATTCGGATCAACTTTTTGCCGGTCAATTAATAGTTGCTCATTCGGATCGGATAGCGGTTTATTCGGTGGATGGCGGTCTTCTATTTTCTTGGAATCTTCCTAACACACAATCAGCTATTTGGAGTCTTGCGGTTACAGACAATGCTGTTTTTGCTGCTGATACGGGTCAACGAGTTGTTTACCGGTTTGATGAAAAGGGAGTTCTTCTCAAAACACTTGGTCAACCTTTAGCCCCAAAAACAACTCATGAAAATAACATCTCGAATTTATCAAATTTAGAATCTTCTGATATTTTTTCCGGTTTTTCTGTTTATCTTTCTCCGATGTCGCTTACGGTTTCGCGTAAGACGGGTCTGATTCATGTTACCAACCCCGGTCAACATCGGATTGAAACATTTACTCCTGACGGGTATTGGGAACCTTCTTTGAGTTGGGGCAATGCTTCGGGCGATCTTGCCGGTTTTGTTGGTTGTTGCAATCCGGTTTCTATTTCGACGCTTGCTGACGGGAGAATTGTTACGGCGGAAAAATTTGTTACGCGGGTCAAAGTTTTTTATTCACATATTCAGAAGGGTTTTGATCGTCGGTTGGACTGTGTTGTTGCCGGACCGGAAGTTCTGGACAGAAAACCGCCTAATATTCCTCAACTAGCTTCGTTCCATTTACCGGCTTCCGAAACGGGAAGACCTGTTTGGGTTACTACTTTGGAAAATGATGTTATTGTTTTTGATCCGGTGATGCGTGTACTCCGATATTTTACGGCAATCCACCACACAGGAAATACAAAATGAATGGTCATTGTCTATTTTCGTCCGCAGATTTACGCAGATTTACGCAGATTTTAGTCCACAGATTTTAGTCCACAGATTTTCAAGGATTATTTTTTGAGAGTACGAAATAACGAAACAAACAAAGGAAGATTATAGACAAAAAATACAAAAAATTATTTTCAAAAAACTTTTTAAAATAATCTGCGAAAATCTGCGTCATCTGCGGACAATTTGAATTATGTGATCGTTAATAAAATAGACAATTACAATGAATGTACTGATTGTTTCACATTTTGGGAGGTTTGAATTTTGGTAATCTATCCGTGGAATTTTTGTGTGAAACACCGAAAAAGCAATAAATTCAAAGGTAGGCAATGTATCGCCGAAACATCACCTACCTCTGGATAATTCACGTGAACACTAGGAAAGAAATTTAAACATTAAAAATAGTGATTGCACAAAGTATATCTTGAAAAAACAACTTTTCCTGTTATATTGTTTTTTCGCTTTAACCGTAAGTCATGGGGCAAGCAATAGGACAATCCTAAACGTAACAATAACAAAATAAACCGGTTACGTTCCTAGTGTTAACGTAAATAGTTACCCAATATTTTTGTGAAACTCAACCCTAACAAAAATTATGTCTGCCGAATCAACTGTAACAATATTTGAACCGAAAGTTATTGCTTTTGTTTGTAATTGGTGTACGTATTTAGGCGCCGATCTTGCCGGAACAAGCCGTCTTGAATACCCTGCCAATTTACGGATTATACGGCTTCCTTGTACGGGGCGAATTGATTTTAACCTGATTATCAAAGCGTTTGAAAACGGAGCTGATTCGGTGTTAGTGAGTGGTTGTCATCCGGGCGACTGCCATTACACAAGCGGTAATTTTCATGCACGAAGACGTTGGATCTTGTTTCGGGAATTATTGAACACGCTTGGTATTGATACAAACCGCGTCCATTTTTCGTGGATTTCCGCCGCTGAAGGCGCAAAGTTTCAAAAATTTATTACGGAAATCGTTGAAAAAACCCGATCCATGGGTCCTTACACTGCTATGAAAGAAATTATTGCTGCCGCCGATTGATTTGATTTTTATGATTTATTTGATTATTCTCATAAAATCACCGCTCAGACAACAATCCCCCGAAACGCCGTTTTCGTTTTGAAAAATCGTCAAGAGCCTGCGCCAATAATGATACATCAAAATCGGGCCAACATTTTTCCGTAACCCAAATTTCTGCGTAACTCAATTGCCAGAGCAGATAATTACTAAGACGTAATTCCCCTGCCGTCCGAATTAAAAGATCAGGTTCGGGCATTCCCGAAGTATAGAGATGATTCGAAATACAGTCTTCGTCAATTTTTTCGCACGGAATTGTTTCTTTTACTATTTTTTTAACCGCATCAACAATTTCGCTGCGCGAACCGTAATTAATTGCCAGACAAAGCCGAAGTCCTTTATTATTAGCGGTCATTTTGACTGTTTGATCCATTTCGTGCAAAATCTCTTCCGAAATACCGGTTCGACGCCCAATAATCGAAAGCCGAATTTCATGTTCCATGAGATTGGCTCGTTGGCTAACAATATATTCATGGAGCAATGACATTAGAAAATCAAGTTCTTGTTTAGGGCGTTTCCAGTTTTCGCTGGATAAACAGTACAATGTTAATTGTTCAAAACCGCGCCGTGCGCATTCTTCTGTAATTTCACGTACCCGCACCGCACCCGCACGATGTCCTTCCTGTCTTGGAAGTCCCTGCCGGTTAGCCCAACGTCCATTGCCGTCCATTATAATTGCGATGTGCATTGTTGCTGCGTTATATTTATTGATTGACCGTAACCGGTACTGTTGTTTATGATGATTTGCCAAAAAGTTTTGGCAAAGTTTTGGGCAAAAGTTTTTAGCAAAAGTTTTTGTTTCAACAACATATTGATGGAATCAATGTCCGAATAAAACAAATATCGTAATATATCAGTGGAATAATTTTTTGGGTTCTATTTTCGTGGCATTTCGTTAATCTCTTATGGGAACTTCTAAAAACTCATTTTTTTAGGAACGCAGGCGTCTCGCCTGCACTTTTTATAGGCAATGTGCAGTCGAGACGACTGTGTTCCTGATGTTTTTAGAAGTTC
>JAITIZ010000441.1 GCA_031279215.1 Planctomycetaceae bacterium | reverse complement strand
ATTTCTTCGGCTTTTAGAAAACACAAATATTACGGAAATTATCCGGCGGCAACTTGGCGGGTACGGGTACCGTCAAGGTATTCTGCCAAACGGTTTAAGGCTTCGGTTTCGATCTGTCGGACTCTTTCCCTCGTAAGTCCGAGCCGTTCACCAATCTCCTTAAGCGTTTGGGCTTCACAACCATCAAGACCAAATCGCATTTTTAAAATCGTTGAATCGCGAATATCCATCAATTCAAGTTGTTCCATGATAAATGACAAATTGTCATTTTCAAGCAATTCTTCATCAGGACTTCGTGAACGTTCATCCATAATCATTTCATTAAGCGTCCATCCAATTTCCGGTTGATCAGGTTGTGGAATGAGGTTGTTGATCAAAATTGCTTTTTTAATGATTGGAAGTTTCTTTCGCGGCAAACCAAGAAATCGTGCAATTTCTTCCGGTGTCGGTGAACGCCCCAAATCTTCCGAAAGCCGAATTCCTGCACGCCGCCATTTGGACAAAAGTTCAACCATGTACGCCGGAATTCGAATCGTTTTCGCCGAATTAATAAGTGAACGTTTGATGGATTGCTTGATCCAATAACTAGCGTAAGTTGAAAAACGAGTCCCCATTGACGGGTCGAATCCCTCGACGGCCCGGAGGAGTCCTAAATTTCCTTCTTCAATCAAATCTTGCAGACTCAAACCCTTCCCTGTATAACCCCGCGCTATATTCACGACAAGCCGGAGATTGGCACGAACCATTTTATCGCGCGCTTCCATATCTCCCTCACAAACCGCTAATGCTAATTTCAATTCTTCTTCTGGAGTTAAAAGAACTGTTTCATTGATCTCGCGGAGGTATGTCTCCAATGGCGATTGATCACCAAAAACCGCAAAATCATAATCATTGAATAGAACTTCGCTCATGGGGAATTTGTAGGAAAAAAACTCTTAACCACTTCCAATTTCAGTACGAAACAATGGAAAATCTTCTTGACAGAAAAACATATCGACCCATCCGAAGACTTTCTCGAAAAAAGACTGAAATCATCTTGTTATTCTCTCTTTCCCCAATTGCACGGCTGTATCTGCGAAAACACCTTTTCATAAGATACCGATTATTTCGATGAATCGGAAATCTACGTCCGTAACACACAAACCAATAATAGCGGAGAATTGACATCGAATAGTGTTACAAATTGTCCGAGTTATGATTTATATGATTGTATGACTTGTATGATTTTTCGTAATCAATCACATAAATCAAAACAGAACCATTATTTTTATCAGACGGACTAATAATAATGAATGTGCAAAAGTAATAGAACAACTATAGAATTCGGACAAAAATTGGATACTACAACTCATTAGAATAACTATTGATCTAAAAAATCAGGTAATAACTTTTTCACAAACTAAAAAGAAAAAAAACATCATCATACTAACAACAGCTCCTCTGAATATTTGTTGCACATAAGAAAGTCAAATAAAAAAATAAAAATCTAATTAATGTTACTGCTCTATACGACAAGATGGCGGTACTTGGCTCATAAAGCAAAGGTACGGTTGAGATCACCCAATGAAACAACCGGATGAAATCGCCGAAATAATTACAGACATTCGGAAGGACACTTCGGCTTGACAATAATGGGAAAATATGGTATCGTTAATAATAACAATTGTAAGAAGTTTTCGGAAATCCTTCACGAAAGGGAAACACAAGATGTGAAAAACAAAAAATTAAAACTTAAAACGGATTATAAATAACCCTTTTAAATTACAACAATTCGCCTAAATTAACTCTACAACCAGTGAATACTAGAAATTCTGTGAATATAAAAATCAGTTAATCCGGTTAAAAATAAAAGTATTGATTTTTAAGGTATTGGTTTTAAGATATTATGGACGTGATTGATACGAAAGACTCGGAGATTGTTCAACCTAATGATTCGGGGGAATTACCGGAACCGGTTGATGATTCGTTCCAAAAAATACAAGATACGGAAGAAGAAATTTGGGAAGTACCGGAAGATCGGTTTTGCCGTAAAATAACGGAAGATGAAACAATTACTGCCGATATTTTACAGTATTATGTGGATCCGAAAATCGCAAGAAATATTGATGTCCGTAACCTAAAACCGGCAAGAACAAATTTCTTCGGAATGTCAAAAGAAGAAAACCCGTTTAGGGAATTGCGTTTTGATGTTCCTTATACAAGCAGGTTGGTGGATGATCATTTGGGTTATGAGGTTTTGTTTGTGATTGAGCATAAATCAAATCCAACCGATTTCTTTTTTCTTCAGGTTTATCCTTACATGGACCTGTCGAATTTAGACAAATGGAAACGTGCCAAACGTCCAACATCCCGCAAAAAGTTTCGTCCCTATATTGCATTGGCGGTTTTGATTTATTGCGGTATAGACAAACCGGATGATGTTCAGTATTATCAAGATATGTTTCCCGATTTGCCGGACGAGTTACGTGAATTTGTACCACAATCAAAAATAATCAGAGCCAACCTAAATAATCATCCTTATCACAAATTACCGGGTTGCCCGGAAACTCGTGCAGTTGTCGAAACAATAAAACGAATTCACGATGGTACTGCAATTGAACATTTTGGCGATATCATCGCTAACTTTAAAGAGATAACTTGGGATGATCGTATTATTGAGATCATTCATTCGATTTGTTTTTATACGGTCTCACGTGAGCCGATTACACCTGAACAAATTCAGGAAACCATTCAAAAAACAATCCCCGGAAAGGAGAGTAAACACATGGCAGGAACAATGGTAAAAACATTGTACGATGAAATCTTTGAAAAAGGCGTACTAAGTGGAACAGCAAAAGGAATAGTAAAAGGAAGAGCCGAAGGAAGTGCCGAAGGAAGAGCTGAACTAATATTGAAACAGTTAGAAAAACGTTTCGGCAATGTCCCTGTTAGTATTCAAAAACAGATCCGTGAGAAACATGACCCGATTGTGTTAGATTCGCTTGCGGTACAGTTGTTGGATTGCCAAACAATAGAAGAGTTTATTGATTTACTATAGGGAACTTCTAAGAACCTCTTGTGTTTATTTAAAATAATGTTAGAATATAATTAACGTTAATTTTTCTTATTTTTTTCCCACCTTTTTCCCTAAGTTTCTATCATGTTCGATTCTAGCCGTCATCCTTCTTTTTTTGATATTGAAACCCAACTCGACAAGATTCATCATCTGAACGATTTTCTTGTTCGGCTTAATATCTTG
>JAITIZ010000028.1 GCA_031279215.1 Planctomycetaceae bacterium | reverse complement strand
CTATTTTCGTGGTCTTTCCTTAATCTCTTATGTTTTCTTAGTCCCGCAGGGACGAAATGTGCATAACCGTAGGTAGCGCAGCGCAAAATGCCCAACATAACAAAGCCCCGCATGGGGCGAGATTATTGATAGTGGATAGTGGATAGTGGATAGTTGATAGTGGATAGTGGATAGTGTCGCAAGCGGATTACTACTTAAACGACAATAACTCCGCATGCGACACTATCAACTATCCACTCTCAACTATCAACTATTATCTCGCCCTTGCAGGGCTTTGAAAAATGAGGGAGTTCCTGCTCCGGCGGTTGCGCTTCGCTTCACCGCCGGTTATGCATTTCACACCCCTAGCGGGGTTAAAATCAAAAAACAAAAATTCCACTGATATATTACTTACCTTATTTTTTTCACCGACTTTTCAAACGGCAAAAGATCGTGTAAAATTTAGCGAATCTTTGAAGGAATTTTTCGATAACTGTCTATTTTTATCAACAGAGTCCGTAGAGAACACTAATATTGGTCGATTTTTAATCCGCAGATTTTCTCGGATTTTCGCAAAGATTCACAGAAATTCACCGATTTTTAGAGATTATTTTTTGAGAATACAAAACAAAACGAAAGGCTTGGAATTCTATTCAGAAAATTTCTAAGAAACTTGTTTCCTAAAAACGTTGCCCTTGAAAAATGAGTGCTGAAAAATGAGAGCTATTGATCAATTTTTATAGGCGATACAAGGTTTTCAGAAGTCCCTTCAATAAACTTTTTAAAAACTCTGTGAAAATTTGTGTAATCTGCGGACTATTTGAACGAGATATTTGAGCGATTAATAAAATAGACAGTTATATTTTCCGGTGTTGATCTCCTTTCAACTTAATGTGTTAAACCAATTTAAACAAAAGGAAACTTCTAAAAAACGTGTATTTCATTAAATGTTTTTATGAAGTAGTTTTTTAGAGTTCCCCAAACCAATTTAAACCGTTTTTAGAAATTCTCATGTCATTATTTGAAATAGAAACTCATTCCCACATTGTTATTGCCTGGGCTCATGACGAAGAAGGAGCGCGGGGCATTCTTTATGAATATTATCCTTCCGAAGAAGTAATTCGGATTACTCGGCGACCTCGTGATGCTTGGGTGATTTCAAAATCAGCACTCGGAATTAACGGTAAAACCGATCCATGTGATACGGCACGGGATTGTTTATCAAAAGCTGCCGGCGACAAAGTTCATGCAATCCGGCTTTATATGCAACAAACCGGCACCGATCTTGACCAAGCAAAAAAAATCATCGAATCCAATATGGTGATAGGTTGGTAATTATGAATGAAAATGAGAATTCTCCCGACCTTGCCTCTACGCAATTACCCGCACAAAATTCGCTTGCCGAATCCATTAAACGTTTCAATATTATCCTTCCCAAAGTAAAAATTGCAAAACTTGACGAATATTGTAATTTGCTTTGGGATTGGAATACACGGTTTAATCTGACTCGGCATACGAATTACGACAAATTTATTTCGCGTGATCTTGTTGATTCGATGGCATTGGAAGGTTTTTTGCAACCCAAAGAGCGGGTTCTGGATGTTGGCAGTGGCGGCGGTGTACCGGGAATTGTTTTGGCAATACTGCGTCCTGATTTACAAATTGAACTTTGTGACGCAACCGGTAAGAAAGCTCTGGCTCTTAGTGAAATGGTTCATGAACTTCGACTCGATATTCCGGTTCACCACGACAAAGCCGAAACAATACTCGCAACACGAGGCAAAGGAACCCGATTTACAACTCTTACAGTTCGTGCTGTTTCGCGTCTTGCCCAATTACTCCGAACAGTCGCACCGTATTGGAATATGTTTGATCGTTTACTTTTAGTGAAAGGTCCCAAATGGATGGAAGAACGGGGAGAAGCAAGACATTACAATTTGATGAACAAACTTGCTCTACGTTGTCTCAAAACCTACCCAATTCCAACTTCTGAGAATATTACCTCCAATGAAATTATCAATAGCGTTATTTTACAAATTTGCCGAAAAGACGACTTTGAACAACTTGAAAAAATAATTAACGTTCATAAAATCGAAAAACCGGAACCGGAACGGCAATCACAACGTACACAACATAAATTCCAACGCAAAACTCCGACCAAAAAATAATTTCCAATATTTCCAAATAATTTCCAATCGTAAAGATAGACGGTTACCGATGTTGCGGCAACCGCTTATTCCTCATTTTTACGTTTCATTTTGGGAAATGAGTTTTCAAATCAACGTACATTTCTTTTGCGCCCGGAATATTTTGAGCTCGTCAAGGAAAATCTATTGGGGTGTTTACTTTCACGGCTTGCGCTTTATCTTGGTATTACGAAATTACGAACGCGCTCGGTCATTCCCGTAAAGGTCGGCTTGTGTTCCGGCAAGTCTTCGCTCGTACCATCAATTGTTGGAGTCATATTATTTATAGAATTGGACTGAATTTATGAAACCTTTGCTTTGGAATATATTTATTACATTTTCAAATTCTGTTTTTATTGGAAAATATTTAGTGGGTGTTTTTACTTCTTTAATGATTTTATAAACCTGTTTATCTTATCGGACTGTTTATTCTATCAAAGACTGAAGACCAAAGACCGAAATTGCCGAATATCGAGATTGTTTTTCAACGCTATTTGAATTATAATTTTTGTAATATATCAGTGGAATTTTTGTTTTTTATCTACCAATTATTCCACTGATATATTACTAATTTTTCCTTAATTATTTTTATTCTGATTATTTTTATTTATTCTTGTACGAATAGGAGTGATATGAACCGATACGATTTATCTCATGAACATTTTATGCGTTTTGCGTTACAGGAGGCACAACAAGCGGCGTTGGAAAACGAGGTTCCGGTTGGGGCGGTGATTTTGCATCGTGATTTTCGAATGATTGCGTCCGCTCACAATCAACGGGAACAACTACATGATCCCACTGCTCATGCCGAAATGATTGCAATTACCCAAGCTGCCGAAGCTCTAACATCATGGCGGCTTGACGATTGTATTCTTTATGTTACGTTAGAACCATGTCCGATGTGTGCCGGTGCAATTCTGCAAGCTCGAATTCCGACTGTTGTTTATGGAGCTTCTGATCCTAAAGCTGGAGCGGTTGATTCACTTTTTTCGTTACTTGGAGACAATCGGCTCAATCATCGTTGTGAGGTGATTGCTGGAGTTCTTGCCGAACCTTGCGGAATAATCTTAACCGAATTTTTCCAACATCAACGTTTTCTCGGAAAAAAATAAAAAGAAACTGTTTTTTTAGTATATTTATTCTACTTTAAAATTCTGTTTTTGTTCTCAAAATAATATTGTACAACATTTTGCCAAAAATTTTTTACTTACCGTTGCGTCGGCGATAGCCGACTTGACCTTGTTTACGGACAGAAATGGGAAAACCGGCTCAACCGTTGCGGCCGTGGGTGAAAATCCTTCGGCGAAAGGCGTTCACCTACGGTCGCCTACCTGAGGTTTATCTTTTAACGAAAATTCCATTGATATATTACAAAAAATATATTCTACCAATGAGAATCTCTAATAATTCATTTCTGATCACAACATTTTTATGAAAAATTATTTACCCTTAATGTCTCATTTATCTCTAATGTCTCATTTGTCTTGCCGTTTTTTGAACTCTTCGTTATTCTCTAATATCTCATTTGTCCCTAATGTCTCTCTACGAAACACTTTACTAATTAGGGCTAAGAGGACAAAGTTAGGCAAAAAGTAAAGGTATTTTTAGAGATTTCCTTGAGTATATTTTATTTACATTTGCGTTTTGCTATAATTAGATGAGTTAAATAAATTGTAACTTAACCAATTAACTAACTAATTAATTAATTAACTATTAACAACCCAACCTCTAATAACTATGAGCAGTTCGATTATGGTGGAAGAGCGTGTTCACTTTCCTGTTACCGAAGCAGCGTTACCGCTTTTTATTGGAATGAATTTGGGCGGAACGCATTTGAAAATCGGCATTATCGATCAGGAAGGTCGTACCGTTTCCTATTTTGCCACACCTCACCACGCTGAACTTGGTCCGGAAGAATCAATCCGTCACGCTGCGCGTGCTGTTCTGGAGGCTATTGCTAAAACCGGTACCGATCTGAAGTCCATCGTTTCCGCAGGTTTCAGTTTTCCCGGTTCTCTCAATCCTCGCACCGAACAATTACATCGTCCTCCCAATATTCCCAATTGGCAAGGTTATCCGATTGTGGAAAAACTAACGGAATACACCGGTCTTACTTCCGTTCTTTTCTGCAATAACGCCAACGCCGCCGCTTACGGTGAATACTGGATCGGTGCTGCCAAAGGAACTCATAGCGTTTGTCTGCTTCGACTCGATAGAGGAATTGGCTGCGGAATTATTGTGGAAGGTCGTGAAATTAAGGGTGCCAACGGGTTTGGCGGTGAATTTGGACACATGATCGTTGATCCGTCACCGGGAGCGCGATGGTGTAACTGCCTTCAGCAAGGACATCTCGAAGCCTATTCCAGTGCAACCGCTGTT
>JAITIZ010000019.1 GCA_031279215.1 Planctomycetaceae bacterium | reverse complement strand
TTTCATAAAGATGCTTTTGAAAAAGGGAACGTGAACAATGACACAACATAAATGTGAGAAATCATTGTAAATTCAATGATTCTAAATGTCAACGTCATGGTCTCCTTTTATTTTGTAATATATCAGTGGAATTTTTGTTTTTCGCTCTTAACCCCGCTAGTGGTGTGAAATGCATAACCGGCGGTGAAGCGAAGCGCAACCGCCGGATCAGGAATTCCCCCATTTTCCCAAAGCCCTGCAAGGGCGAGATAATAGTTGAGAGTTGATAGTGGATAGTTGAGAGTGGATAGTTCGCAAGCGGATTACTACTTAAACGACAATAATTCCGCATGCGACACTATCAACTATCCACTATCCACTCTCAACTATTATCTCGCCCTTGCAGGGCTTTGGGAAAATGGAGGAATTCCTGATCCGGCGGTTGCGCTTCGCTTGACCGCCGGTTATGCATTTCACACCCCTAGCGGGGTTAAGAGCGAAAAACAAAAATTTCACTGATATATTACGAAAACTTGGAAATTCTAATTTTAATTTTATTGATGCCCGTTTCAAAAGTTACCGGACACTTGGGTAAAAAAAAAATGGTAATATTTCAGTAAGGATTTTTGTTTTTCTGCTGAAATATTACAAAAAACCAAATAGTAAACGGGATAAAGTCTTGTATTTTCGAAATTCCCATATTTGATTAAAACCAAAAAATTCTTATGATTGACTTTTTCCGGTCAATCGTGATAATTAAATTTTTATGTTGATGGTAAACATTGTAAGCCGATTATAACCATGTTGCAATAACTCTGTCATATTATTTTATTTATGATTCAACGGCGTCTCCTCTTTGGTTTTTTGATTATAATTATCCTGTTGATTCTTTGTTGGCTGGATGTGAGTATTTCTCATTACGGTTTAACTCGTGAGATTATTTGGCTTCCTCGCGGTATTATTTTGTTGCCGGCTTACATGGTTTGTCTTGTTTTTCTGACGCGGGAGGTTCTTCGTATTCTGAATGCTGCCGGATTGCATCCGCTTGCGTTCATTGTTTATCTTGGTAATTTGCTTATTGCTGTTAGCTGCTGGCTGGCGAATGTGTTTCAGCAATATAATCTCGAAGTCCTTCATGTAACCGCTTCTAAAGGCGGTTGGCAATGGGCATCAACTGCCAGTTTTTGGGCGTTATTAGCGGTTGCTGCTGGGGTTATTTTGTCGTTTGCTGCGGAAATGCGGCGTTATTCTCACCCTGGCGGAGTTACCATTAATTTAGCCGGTGCGGTATTTACTATTGCCTATCTTGGGTTGCTCTCATGTTTTATGATTCAACTTCACATGGCTTACGAAATTTGGGCAATTCTCTCGCTTGTTATTGTAACTAAAATGTGTGATATTGGTGCGTACACGGTTGGCAAGTTAATTGGTCGTCATAAAATGACACCGGGATTGAGTCCGGGGAAAACGGTTGAGGGGGCAATGGGCGGGATTTTGTTTTCGTGTTTTGGATCGTGGTTTTGGTTTGTAATAGCTTTGCCGTTGTGTAATGACGGTAACCCAACTCCCTGGTATGGATGGTTTTTGTTCGGTGTGGTCATTGCTTTAACCGGAATGGTTGGAGATTTAGCCGGTTCACTTATTAAACGCGACAGTAATATGAAAGATTCCGGTCATGCGGTTCCGGGGTTTGGCGGTGTTTTGGATGTTTTCGATTCTTTATTGATGGCTGCTCCGGTAGCTTATCTCTTTTGGGCATTCGGATTCGTCAGTCCGGGAAAACATTTATAGGGAATTGCTAAAAACTTGCTAAAAACCCGTTTCCGAAAAATGTTGGTAACTGTCTATTTTATTAACGAGCACATAATTGAAATTGTCCGCAGATTTTCGCAGATTATTTTAAAAAGTTTGTAATCTATCAGTGAAATTTTTGTTTTTTGATCTTAACCCCGCTAGGGGTGTGAACTGCATAACCGGCGGTCAAGCGAAGCGCAACCGCCGGAGCAGGAATTCTCCCATTTTCCAAAGCCCTGCAAGGGCGAGATAATAGTGGAGAGTGGAGAGTGGAGAGTGCCGCAAGCGGATTTTAAGCGGGAATAATTGTAAATCGCTTGCGACACTCTCAACTATATTACAAAAATTCTCTATCCTATTCTGTAAATCCTGCAAATTTTGTTAAAAAAATATTAAAAATAGGTTTGCTCGCTGCATTTTGTTTTTTGTTTAATTTCTATTGATTTCTATTGTCAAGATTTCCAGAGATCAGGATTTTACCTCTAAAATTTACCTAAATTAACCATTAACCTGTAAATGCTAGAAAAAAATTTTAAAACTTAGCGCAATCTTAATATAATCTTAATATGTACATAATATATCACATTAAAATAATACGCGAATACAACAAAAAATCATTGGGACAATTTGTTGTGATTCGGAAAGGTTTGTCAACCATTTCCAATACTATTTTTTAAAATTCCTTAACAAGGAGAAACTACAATGTCGAAACGTTATTTCTTGGTCGGTTTAACTTTGGTGAAATCACTTTTATCAGAAGTTATCAACTATTTTCAAGGAAATCTCTATTTTAGAATAAAGTGGGGGTACAGATTAGGCAAAATTAAGAGAGAAGCTTTTACTCTGGTTGAACTTCTGGTGGTTATTGCGATCATCGGAGTTCTAATCGGTTTGTTGCTTCCAGCGGTCCAGGCGGCGCGTGAAGCCGCGCGGAAAATGCAATGTACCAATCACATTAAACAAATTGCGCTCAGTTGCCATAACCATGCGGATGTCAACGATTCCTACCTTCCGATAGGAGCGAGAGAATGGAATTTCTTGACCTGGACTACATTTTTGCTCCCTTTTATTGAAGAGCAATCAAGATATAGTACCATGTCCATTAAATACTATAAGTCTGGTATTTCACCATCTTTACCAGCGGTAGATGATTGGGAAAATGTAGGAAATGTCGAGGGCGGTCGCTATGACATTGATAAAAACAAACGGGCTTTTAGGGCTGGTCAACCGACTATTTATAGTTGTCCGTCAAGTCCCAAAGACATCTTCTATACAGCAGTTCCGACAGCAACCAATACTTTTCCATGGTCGAAAATGAATTATCTTGCCTGTGGCGGTAATTCGGCCATCGGAGTCTGCGGCGCAACGGGAACATTGAGTAACGGCGATCCTTATCCCGCTCATAACAGAGCCAATGGTTGGTGGCCTCATTATTCCGCTTTTGGCAACTATGGAGCCTCTGGAGATTACGTGGAAAATGATGGAGCCTTATTTGGAATGGTTCCGATTGGCAGTCAAGCACGGCACACAAATGAAAATTGGTCACGTAAACTTGCAATGGATAATGCCAAAGGAATCCCATTATCCGCCGCTACAGATGGACTTTCTAATACCCTGTTGTTTTCTGAAACGATTCAAACAGCAAGCGATACCTCATTCAGTACTGCCTATTCTGATTTTCGTGGGGGTACTTTTGCTCGCGGTGACGTTGCTTTTTTTACCACTTACTTTGAACCCAACACAAATCAACCTGATGAAATGATGTCGAATAGTTATTGTCACAGAGCAACCCAAATCATTACTCCAAAATGTCCTTGCCAGGTTGAAGGCAGTCGCCGTGGTCAATATGAAGTACGTATGTCAGCCCGATCTTATCATCAAGGCGGTGTTATTGCCGCCCGAGGCGATGGAAGTGTTACGTTTTATAGTGATACGATTAGCCGTATTGTTTGGCGTTCACTCGGAACTTCCAACGGAGGAGAATCGGTTACTCCGTAAATGAATAATAAAAATGTAACTTAACCGATTTTTTACATCATTCTATTGGTAATTATTCAGTAGAATTTTCGGATTAACCGCAAAGGTAATGCAAAGAATAGACACCTCACATTTGAAATTTCGGTTTTTATGACGAAATAGAGATTCACAAAAAATGCCCCGTTGGGGCGAAATATTACAAAATATTTTGAAAACATAGGAATAAACGGTAACATTGTTCAATACAAAATAACTTAAAATTCACGGATATTCTTTATCTTAAAAAAATTACAAAAAATAAAAACCGAAATTTCAAGTGTAATGATTATAAAATATCCCATTCACCTTTTTTTATTTTTGGTTAATAATATGAAAATTTTATTTTTTAAAACATTTATTTCCTTCTTATGTTGTTTTGTAATCCTTGTTTTATTAGGTTGTCAAAATACTAATCCTGATGGGCGGGAAAATGTTAGTGGTCGGATTTTGCTTAACGGTCAACCATTGCAGGGGAGTGCCAGAATTGTTTTTGATCCGCTTGAAGGAAGTCAACAGGATGGAGGTAGCGGACAAATCATGTCGGGAAATTTTTTATTGACACAACAGGATGGTGTTAAACCTGGTAAATATTGTGTCCGTATTTTTGCCACGATAACATACGACAAAACAACGAATCTTCCAGCAACTAAGGAAACCCGTGATTACAATGAATATACAATGAGTATCATTCCACCGGAATTTAATGTTAACAGTGATTTGGAGTTTGAAGTTATCAAGGGTAAAAAAAATGTTTATAATTATAATATTGTAACATCACTCAAGCCCATACGAATCAATAAGAGTTCTCTTACGCATTGATTTAATTAACGTTCCGCTTTCCTTTAAAATGGTACGATTTATTTTATTATTGTGTGTAATTTTTTGTGTATCAGGCGTTTTTGCGCAGGAATCAGCCTTACGTCCTAGTCCTGAAATACCTGCTTGGATTCCGATTTTCAAAGGTGTTGAAAAAACCAGTGCCGTGTCAACCCAACCGCGTCTGCAACAAGTTTTCGCCGTCCGTATCGACACTCAAGCCGAAGGAATTTCGTTTTTCTCAACCCCCAAAATAGCAGAAAAAAACACAGTAACAGAAAAACAAGAAACTATTCGGCAACAAACAAATGAATTTCTTAACAAATATTCTCTTCAGGTGGCTGTCAACGCCAATTTCTTTTCCGTTCCGAAAAATGAAAAATATTCACTTCCCGGAACTGCCGATTTAAAAGGTCTTGCCGTTTCCGACGGCTCTATGGTATCGCCTCCAGAGGAACAACCGACCGCTTCCTTTATTGTTTTGAAAACCGGAAAGGTGACGTTAAAAAATGATCTTGTTACGGATTCTATGATGGCTGATATTCATACTGCCGTTACAGGTAATACGTTCATTCTTTGTCATGGAAAAATTATTCCGCAAACCAATAACGATATTCATCCGCGAACTTTGTGCGGCATTTCCCGAGACAACCGTTATGTTGTTTTTGTAACTATTGACGGTCGGCGTAACGGTTACAGTGACGGTGCAACGTATGAAGAATCGGCACAATGGCTTTGTTATTTCGGCGTTTGGGACGGTTTGAATCTTGATGGCGGTGGTTCAACCACTTTGGTTGTTCAAGATGAAAAAGGCACCCCCGTTATTCTGAATCGCCCAAGTGATAAAACTCTTCGCTATAATGGTAATAATCTAGGTGTTAAAGCATTGCCGTTACCCAAACAGGTCGAACAACAACCATGAAAATTGTAACGGTCTATTTATGTTTATTGGAATTCATTGTGGCGCAGCCGCAACGGTAATCATTAATTACCAAATCTAATTGTTTCACCTTGGAAGGTGATCGTTGTTTATGTCAAAAAATCACGAGGTAGGCGATCACTTCTCTTACAAGGTTGATTACATTGGAATACGGTGTTATACTTTTTCTTGTTACAATCCTTTGACATCAGTTTGGCTCCTCGAGTTAAACTCAAGTTAAAAAAGGGTATTGTTTCGTAAAAAATAATAAACGTAATATATCAGTGGAATTTTTGTTTTTCGCTCTTAACCCCGCTAGGGGTGTGAACTACATAACCGGCGGTCAAGCGAAGCACAACCGCCGGAGCAGGAACTCTCCTATGTTCCAAAGCCCTGCAAGGGCAAGATAGTAGTTGATAGTGGAGAGATGAGAGTGCCGCAAGCGGATTTTAAGCGGGAATAATTGTAAATCGCATGCGACACTCTCAACTATCCACTATCAATTTTTGACCGTAGGTTGTGCACTACGCTACACCTACGGTTATGCACATCTCATCCCTGCGGGACTAAGAAAACATAAGAGATTAATGAAATGCCGCGAAAATAGCACCAAAA
>JAITIZ010000209.1 GCA_031279215.1 Planctomycetaceae bacterium | reverse complement strand
TGTTTCATTTTTAATATCTCTTGTTTTAAACTCTGTTTCCAATTGAACATTAATACCAACTGCATGATAAATAATCTTGACATCTATTGGTTCCATTGGTATTGATTCTAGTGTCCATGTATCATCAATTTCGGAAATCATTTTTTGCAAAATTGTCAATAACTGATCCATTCGTTTTTTTCGCAGTTCTTGATCGGGAACCTCCTGAAGAGTACTGCCATACCCTTTCTTGGGGTACCGAACTTTACGACATTGAAATTCATAACTGGCAAGTATGTATTCAATCGTACGAAGTTGGTTCATCAAAGCACTCCATTGAGGAGGTTTTATGTCAATGTCTATAATACTTATTGCTAAACGCATCACTTCTTTTCGGAGTGTTGGTTCCGTTTCAAAAGACGGCTGAACCATCCAGAGAATCTGTTGAACCCGATCAATATACAAATGGTCGTCATTGTGTGTATAACGAATATTTTTATAAATATTTGTAATTTGTACTAAGTCGTTGTTATTGATCAAATCACGTGCATACAGCAATAATTGATTAAATTCATCCAGACTCATTTTGGCAATATCAATATTAGTATGATAATTTTGATTGCCGGAAGCCTTGAAATTTTGAGCCCCAATAATATGACCCGATATTGATATAAATATTGTTATAATTAAGATAAATTTTTTCATAGTAATTTCCCTAATTTGGGGATTAGTAAAAACTTGTTATATCTAAATTGAGAATACCTAAAACAAAAATATAAATAAATGTTACACCTTAATTGTCCGATTGATGGATTTAAGGTACCGTATGTTGTTTATTTACTTTAGATACTGTAAAACTTGACTCACGAACAAACGAATACCGTTGAACAATAACAAAAGATGCCAATTCAGTTGGTAATGCATTATCTTTTTCTGATATTACACAAAATGCTCATTTGACATTAAAACTAACTATTCTTGATTCCACTGTTTTCGGAATCATTCCTGCAACTAAATCTCCTAATCGCTGACCAATTACGTTACTTTTCGGTATAGGAAGGTTTACCCAAGTAGGCTCGTGATATGGCGGAGTCAAAATCGGATCGTATGGCATAGACGCAATATTAGTTTCTTTATACTGCCCTTTCTAATTTTTATTTTTTGTATCAGTAATTCCTTTCGTTTTTATGTTACATTATCGTTTAGCCTGTAAGTATTTTCATTTGAATCTGTTGAAAATTACGGCTATGGTCCGTTTTTTTAATTTTTGGGTCTCTCATTGTTGCATTTTTCATGCAGCCATTATGAAAGCCTTTAATTTTTCGAATATTTTTTTGGGGTTCTGCTTTGATTGTAGAAGTGCCTTTAATTCTTTTTGCAAGAATTATAAATTGTAATTTCAAGTACTTACATTTGTTCTGATGTGACGTGCGATGGTCGGTATCGTCCACGACAAATCGAATACCAATGAGACCATCAAACAAATGTTGGTAGGAGTTGAGCAACTCGCTTAAAAATTGGTGTAACAGATTATCGTTGTTGTGACCAATTTGCGGCAAGTGATGAAAAAAGTTACGAAACTTGTGGGCTAATTGAGAATGTTGAATCCAAGATGTTACTGTTCGACGATATTGATCCGCAAACAAGATGCCCAACAAAAAGAATAGAAAATAATTAGCACAACATTTCGGTAAACAACTGGAAAGTTTCGTTACAGATTGTTCAAATTTAGATACAGGGTTATTCTTATCCTTGTTACACCTTAACATCGACCAGTCTCCTTAAGTTAAAAGGTTTATTGAAAAGGCTAAAACGATAAACAATAATCTACACAAATTACAACAAAATCGAAAGACCTATTGTTTGGAAAGGGCAGTTACAAACAGAATTATTTTAATTTTTCTGTTGATAAACATTAGTGATTTTGTTGTAAAATCATTGAAATAAGAGCGGACAGCAACAACCCCAATCTAAATATTGGGGCGTTCTGTCAAGGCGCAGGCGAAATCGAATTGTGTGGAAATTTTACCATTTAGCGTAACTTTGGCTCGCAGAAAATAAACACCGGTCATTTTTTCACGAAATTTGACTTCCATCATAATTGTATCGCCGGGCTGAACCATTTGTTTAAACCGGACTTCACCCATTTTGGCAACAACCGGTAACCGACCACCGATTTCTTCATCTTTAAAAATCCGTGTCAACAAAATTGCTCCGGCTTGCAACGCCGCTTCACATTGCAAAACTCCCGGAACAATCGGAAACCCCGGATAATGACCCTTGAAGAAAAATTCGTTACCGGTAAATGTTTTTTTGCACAGAATCCGTTTATCGTCGCACTCAATGATTTCGTCAACAAATAAAAACGGTTCCCGGTGCGGAATTGCGGAGTAAACTTCTTGTAATTTGTCCATAAATTGTTCAGCGGATTGTATAACGGATTATTACGGAAACAGTCAAAAATATTTTTTTGGGGGGGAAACTTCTATTTGCATTTACGCACCGAATTTTCCGAGTCGTCCGGCGTGAGCCATTGCGAGCGGCATTAGGTACATTGCTTCGAAATGCCCGAGTCCGCCGTACACCGCATCGCGTTCACCGTAATGTTCGGTTGCATCTGTCCGAGCTAAATCGGAAACAATAAGGGTTGGAACCGGATGGAAACTGTGTGATGCCATTTTTGCCGGGGTACTGTGATCGCCGGTTACAATCAGGCACGCCGGTTTCAATGCGGAAATTCGCGGAACCACTTTGTCAAGTTCTTCAATCATTTTGACTTTTTCATCGAAATTACCGTCTTCACCGCGACTGTCGGTATATTTAAAATGAACGAAAAAGAAATCATAATCTTGCCACGCTTTTTCCAAAGTATCAATTTCTTCGGTCAAAGTTGTCGGTTTGCCGACAAGTTCCATTCCGGCAAAACTGGCAAGACCTTTATACATCGGATAAACAGCAATACATGCCGCTTTGAGTCCGTAAATCTCCCGATAACTTGGCATGTGTGGTTTTTTGGCGAACCCGCGAAGAGTTAGGCAATTGGCTTTGGGTTCATTGGCAAGAATTTTTTTTGCCTGATTGAAAAATTCTTTAGCGATTTCAGCGGTTTTTTTACTATTGTCGTTATGCCATACCGGATCAAGCGGCGGTACTCCGGTTCGTTGCGGGTCGGTATCGGCAACCGCATCGCCTAACCCTTCGCCGCGAATCACAAGAACAAAACGGTGCTCTTTAACCGGTTCCACAAACAGTTCAACACCGGAAATTTTAATCGCACGAAGTTTAGCAACAACATTAGCACTTTCATCACTGGGAATCCGACCTGCACGACGGTCTGAAATATTTCCAACAGAGTCAATGGTACAGAAGTTACCGCGAATCGCCACATCGTTTTCTGTCATAGCGAAACCGATTCCGGCGGCTTCCAACGCGCCGCGACCAATAATATATTTGAGCGGGTCATATCCAAACAAGCCCAAATGTCCAGGTCCGCTTCCGGGAGTGATCCCCGGTTTAATCGGAATGGAAAGTCCTTGAACACCAATTTTCGCCAACCCATCAAGATTGGGCGTTTTAGCGGTTTCCAACTCGGTAAGACCACCCGGTGCCAGCGGCAAACCGCCAATACCGTCCGAAACTAACAAAACGATTTTTCCTTCTCCCGACTCCTGTAAATTTATCATCAGATCGTGAATATCCATAACAACTCCCTCTGAGAATTTTGTAAACAAACACAAAAAAACAAACACGAATGTCGGTATTATATCAATTACCAATCCAATCGGAAAGGGACAGTGTTAGTTAATAGTTAATAGTGTCGCATGCGGATTATCACCCAAACGGTAATCATTTCGCTTGCGACACTCTCCACTCTCCACTATCAACTCTCAACTATTAACTACTATCCGGGGTTAAGATCAAAAAACAAAAATTCCACGGAAATATTACAAATAATTTAAAAACAATTTATGAAAACTCGTGTAATTTGCGGACTTTTCCTCTGCTATTACTCAACTCAACGATGAATACGGCGTAGTTGACCACAGGCGGCTCCGATTTTATCGCCTTTGCGGAACCGGACTTTAACTTGAATTCCTTGAGATTCAAGTTGTCCGGCAAACCAGGCAACTGCTTTAGCCGAAGGCGTTTGAAAATTCAACTCCATTACCGGATTCAACGGAATAAGATTGACAATTGCTGTTCGGTGTTTCAATAAATGAACCAATTGCCGAACATGTTCCGATTGATCGTTGAGACCGGCAATCAAAATGTACTCAAACGTAACACGACGACCGGTTTGTTCAAAATAATCGTCGGACGCATTGAGAATTTCATTGATACCGGAAAAACGGTTTTGCGGAATCATTTGTGTTCGCAATTCATCATTGGGAGCGTGTAACGACACCGCAAGTTTATAACTTTTACCGTTACGAACAACCGATTCGGCAAGTTTCCGAATCCCCGACGGAATCCCAACCGTTGAAATTGTTACACGCCGCACACTCAAATTAAGTCCGTCCAACGCTGTTACGTCATCCAACGCCGAAAGAAGTGTGTCAAGATTAAGCAACGGTTCCCCAATTCCCATCACCACAACATGCGTCAACCGTTCATGATCAGGAAGTAAGGAATTAAGCCGCAAAAATTGTTCCAATATCTCGCCGCGTGTTAAATTTCGTACAAAACCATCCATTCCGCTGGCACAAAAAAGACAACCCATCGCACAACCTATTTGCGTACTAATACACGCCGTCCGATGATTGCGATCATCCCGAAGAAGAACACATTCAACCCGTTCACCATCCGACCATTCAATCAAAAGTTTTTCCGTTAAATCCACAGATTGGTCATGAGTTAATACTTTGCCCTGAAAAATGGTACCGAATTGTTCCGTAAGAACTTTTCGCGTTTCCTTCGATAAATCGGTCATTTTATCAAAAGAGGTAGTTTTCCGTGCAAAAATCCAACGCCGTAACTGCCGGACACAGAATCGAGGCAATCCTAATGCCATTAAAATTGTCGATAATTCCGACGGAATCTGTTCAAGAAATTTGTGTTCAACAAAACTGTTTGTCATCATTTTAGGAACATAAAGGACACGAAAGACATGAGGAACAACGATGTTATTAAAGATAACCAGTAATCATTAAACCAGTGATCATTTTTCCGGTAAAAGTTCATTACGGACTATTTTGTGGATTTCTTCAATATATTGGCGTATTTGATTTACTTTTTTGTTCAATTTTTCATTTTCCGAGTTTAATAATTCGTTTTCTTTTTTGAGTGATTCATCGGCATTTTTGCGGGAATCTTGAAGTTCTGTTTTTAATTTCGTTATATCATCTTCCAATTTTTCGATTCTCGAATCTTTTTCCTGAATTTGTTGCAACTGTTTATTTATGATATTTTTTGTATTGTTAAATTCATTCATACGTTCAAGAAGATTCTTTTTTAATTCTGTTGTTTCTGCTTTTTCGTCTGTTAATAATGTTTTTGTTTCAACGTATTCTGCGTGTAACAAATCATAATCCGCCTGCACGATTCGTACTTTATTCTCCCAATGCCATGCCGTCCAACTTATTCCGGCAATACTCAAGATTAAGACAACAATAATTATAAATGGTACATATTTTATTAGGGAAAATGTGGACGGTAACGGATATTCTGATGATGAAACAAAAACATGAACCGGTTCCGTTTTAACAGTAGCATATTTTGGTTTCAATAAATCTTTATCATGGTGAACATTATCATTATAAACAATCCGATCAACTTCACGCTGCGTAAAATATTGATGGGAGGCGAGAAACAACGAATGAACCGACAACGCCGTTTCCGAAAAAAGTTCAAGTAACTTTTCTGCAATTTCCGCAACTTTGGGTTCATGTTCATCAACCGGTTGCAATCTCTTGAATTTTTCCCAATCTTCCCAGACAGAAGAAAAACAGAGTGATGCGAAAAATAACGCTTTGTGTTGCGCTATGTTTGGTACTTGTTCGTTGGTCAGATAAACGGCGTCCATTTGCATCGAATGGTTACGGTTAAAGGAATCACAACCGCCGTCGGAAAGTTTTGTGAACAAAAAACCGGAATGATTTACACG
>JAITIZ010000146.1 GCA_031279215.1 Planctomycetaceae bacterium | reverse complement strand
CGGTGTCATGGTTACTATCACCGATATTAACGGCAACCGTGCTTATGACTTAGGCAAACATCTTGATTGTGAAATTATTGATTGGAAGTCGCGGGATAAGTTGAAACACGATATTCTTGTTAATTGTACGCCCATTGGCATGCATCCGAATGTGGATGAATCACCGTTTGAGAAATCGGCACTTCATCCCCGAATGGTTGTGTTTGATGCGGTATATAATCCGGAAAACACGTTGTTACTTAAATCGGCAAAGGAAAAAGGATGTATTGCGGTTTCCGGTGTTGAAATGTTTGTTGGTCAAGCCTGTTTACAATTTAAACTGTTCACTGGTCAAAAGTCATCGGCTTCTCTGATGCGCAATCTCGTCCGTAATGCCCTATCCGCTGCCCATTAAAAAAATCGTAATATATCAGTGGAATTTTTGTTTTTTATCTTAGCCCCGATAGGGGCGTCAGTATTTTTTACTGAATCGCCCGCCCCAACGGGGTGGGTTTAAGTTTCCCCGCCCATCCCGACGCCCTGAAAGGGCGAAAGCCTAACGATGATAATCATTTTCAAAACCCAAATAACACTATTGCTGTCGCCCTTACAGGGCTTTAGTGTGTTATATTTTTTCCGTAGGGCGTTGCCCTACGCTAATGCTGATTGCCCCGTTGGGGCGATTCGGGGGAACAGCTCTTTTGTAATAAAAACCGAAATTTAAAGTGTAATGAGTATATCGCGTTTCTACAGCATAATATTCAAAATAAATAGTCCACTGAAATATTACGAAAAATTTTTTTTGTACTTTCCGGATATTCCGTGTTTAAAAACCCCAAAGAACCCTTAAAAACCAATGAAAACTATGAATCGTGTTTTAATTATTGGAGCTGGCGGAGTTGGACGAGTCGTTGCGTTCAAGTGTGCCCAGCATCGCGAAGTTTTTCAAGAGATTACTTTTGCAAGCCGAACCAAGTCCAAATGTGATACTATTGTTCAGGATATTCATGCTCATGGTTGGCGTGAGGAAATTCGCACGGAAACAGTGGACGCAGATAATGTTCCCGAACTTGTTGCGCTTATGAACGACGTGAAACCTGATCTGGTTATTCATGTTGCGTTGCCGTATCAAGACCTGACTATTATGGACGCTTGCCTCGAAACCGGTGTTCATTATCTCGATACCGCTAATTACGAACATCCCGATACCGCAAAATTTTGTTACGCTCCCCAATGGGCTTATCATGAACGTTTTGAAAAAGCCGGACTTTTAGCGTTACTGGGCAGCGGTTTTGATCCTGGTATGACCAATGTTTACACCGCTTACGCTAAAAAACATTACTTCGACTCAATGGAAACAGTTGATATTATCGACTGTAACGCCGGTGATCACGGTTATCCATTCGCAACAAATTTCAACCCGGAAATCAATATCCGTGAAGTTTCCGCCAAAGGACGGTTCTTTGAAAACGGAACCTGGCACGAAACCGAACCGCTTTCAATTAAAAAAATATTCGATTTTCCAAACGATATTGGGCAAAAAGATATTTATTTGCTGTACCACGAGGAAATGGAATCTTTGATCAAACATTATCCTGAAGTCAAACGAATGCGGTTTTGGATGACGTTTGGTCAATCTTATTTAACTCATCTGAAAGTTCTGGAAAATGTCGGAATGACACGGATTGATCCGGTCATTTACGAAGGTCGAGAAATCATTCCGTTACAATTTTTGAAAGCGTTGCTTCCTGATCCGGCGTCATTAGGAGCAAGAACAAAGGGTAAAACTTGTATTGGTTGTTGGATTACCGGCAGGCAAAACGGACAACCCAAAATCTATTACATTTACAACATTTGTGTTCATGAAGAATGTTTTACCGAAACCGGATCTCAGGCAATTAGTTACACGACTGCGGTTCCGGCGGTGTTGGGGGCGAAAATGATTCTCTCCGGTCAGTGGAACGGGACCGGCGTCTTCAATATGGAACAATTCGATCCCGACCCGTTTATGAACGAAATTGCCGACTGGGGACTCCCATGGATCGAAACCTTTCCCGAAATAAATAAAATGTAACAGCCTATCGGTTTGAGGAACATGTCGAAAAAAAATTATGTTCAATAAATATTGGAGGCGTGTAAGCAGAGGATAAGGCTCTTGATGCACAAAAGGAGAAATCCCGAAACAGAATAGGGCTAAACCTAAACTTATACGTCCCTCGCCTACTCTACGCGAGTTTAGTTTAAAACGAAAACCGAAATTTAAAGTGTAATGAGTATATTACTACACCGCCAATTACCAGCGTTAATCAGATTCACTGTCGGCAGTACACCGACACAACCACAGGTAAAAGCCCTTCGGCGAAAGGTTTTTACTACGGCTTTCACCTGCGGCTTTTATCTGCGGTCGCCTACATTGGGTTATTACTACCGTAAACGGATACAAGAAAAACAAAGTGACGAATTTACCATAAAATTTTCATATTTTTACCTTGTTTTTCTTTTCGTTCTAAAAGATAATAAGAAAATTGATTGTTATGTCTGTTTAATTGATAAGCAGAGCAGAAAATCGTAAACCATTAACCGCAAAGGAAATTTACTATGAAAAACTCAGTGAAAACCGTTCAAAATGCAACAACAACAACAAAACGGTCTGGAAATGTTAATCTTGATGATGTATTGACCTCCCCAATGCCCATTGGGGGAAATTCTTCAATGTTAAAATGGGTAAACCAGGGGGGGGGGGGCACTCTGTAGTGGAAAGTTGATAACGGATAGTGGAGAGTCTTCACGTTCTAAACTATTTCCTATAAACTTTTTACAACTTCTACGATCTTTACCATTCGGCTTTACGTTAGTCGAACTTCTTGTGGTGATTGCGATTATCGGCGTGTTAATCGCTCTTCTACTACCAGCAGTTCAGGCAGCGCGAGAGGCGGCAAGACGGATGCAGTGTACCAATAAACT
>JAITIZ010000138.1 GCA_031279215.1 Planctomycetaceae bacterium | reverse complement strand
TCCAATCACGACGGGTTAAATCAGAATAATTCATAAAAATCTCCTTTTATAATCATAAAATTGTTAAAAAAAACAACTTGACAAATTTATTTAATGTAACTTCTAAAAACTAATTTAGGAGGAACGCAGGCGTCTCGCCTGCCCTGTTTTTTTACAAAAAACGCCTAAAAATGCGGTCGAGACGACCGCGTTCCTTCTAACAATAAATTTTTACATTAGGTTTTTAGGGAACTTCTAAAAACTCATTTTTTTAGGAACGCAGGCGTCTCGCCTGCACTTTTTATAGGCAATGTGCAGTCGAGACGACTGCGTTCCTGATGTTTTTAGAAGTTCCCTTTAGAAATTCCCTAAATGAATACACCAGCCTGTGAACTCTAGGAAAAAATGTTGAAATATCACAAAAAAATATTGCTAAATACCCTATTTTAACTTGTTTTGTTTTGGCAAAATTGATAAAGTTCCTTTCCGAAATATTTTTCAACTCGATAATTATTATGAAACATTTCAGTTATTTTATTTTGGTTTTGTTGATCCTTTCCGGTTGCCAATCAATGCCGCACGGACAAGAACCGACTGTTTTGGTCGATTCCCGTCAGCAGCAACAGCAACAGCAGCAATCCGGTGCGGCAGAACGATTTTTAGCCAAAGCGGCCCATTTTTTACGCGGGGCAATGCCCGAAACGGGGCATATTACCGGTCAGGAATATCAGCAAGTTGCGAAGGTGAAACCTCCGGCAGCGGTTTCAGAGTTGCCTCAGGCGGCGGTGAATCCATCGGCGTTTTATTTTCCGTCTTCGCCGAAAGTTTTGCGTCCGGGTTCAATTCAAGCGTCTCAAATGCTTTTTAATTTTAATCTTGCTGAAAATGAACCGGAACCCGATGAATCCGTACCGCCGAAACCACAGAAAAATACCGCAAAATCAAATCTCCTACAACCACAAAACGGAGATTCGGAATCATTCCGGTATCTACTCAAACTTATCGCCCAAACCCCAAAAGAAGAACGCGGTGTTGATGACGCAAAATTGGAACAACTCCTCGCTAAATTCCGAAACGAAAATTGGGAAGAAATGCCCGAACTTGAAACCAGTTATCTACTCCACCTGCGGAATAAAATTCTTCCTAATTATCGTTCTCCAAAGAAATTAGAAAAACCTACCGTTAATGAAATCCCCGAAAATGAAGAAGATGAAGACGAATTGTATGTGATTGATGAAATTGACGAGGTTGATGCGATTGATTACAAAAAACTTGAATCTGCACCGTTTCCACCGTCAAAATTAACAACCTCAAAATCAACTTTGTCCAAAAAGACACCTGCTAATTCAAAAACAACTTTACCGGTTACAACAACACCGTCGAAATATTCACGGTTACGAAAATCAGTTCCAACAGAGGAGGATCAGGAAGAAACAACAGATTTACCGGAAACAATTCCGGTTATTTCCGACAGTAATTCTCTTTCGGACAAACCGTCAAAAATACTTCCGCCTTCGGTATTTACGGCGTCAGAATCACCGCCTCCTCCGCAAAATCCCTCCCAACCGCTTTATCCGAAAATCACCCAACTTGATAGTTCCCAACCGATAGTTCCGGCAGGCTATCAGGCAGGACAACATCCCCCGTATGGCAACCAATACAATATCCCCGCAGAACAACCAACAGGAAATATCGTTCATGCCTACACCAATTCTGTAAACAATTCTATTGCCGCTCCTTTGAATCAATTTAGTAACAAGGACTGGGAATTTTTAGTACGAATGGGAGCAGACCAACTCCGAAACAAAATAGAACAAACACCGCACGGTCGAACTTTTGCCAATGAAAGCCGGCTTCGCCTACTTGAAATGCTTTTGGGAAATCGTAACGAAGCGGTGAAACCGATTTCGGGAGTTGACAAACCGATTAACGAATTTATGGCGAACCAGATGCTTGGTTTTACGGCATTTCTGGACGAGTTCGGGATACCGGAGCAGCGAATCCGTAACACTAATGCCCTTTTCCGATTCGACGAAAGTTTGATGGAACTCAGAAAAGTTTGTCCGATTAAATTGAAAAAAGTCCAATTTGTTAAGGAATGGGATACGTTTGGCAGTTTTATACCGAGAAACGAAGATTGTTACGCCGGAGAAAAACTCGAACTTTATATGGAACTCGAAAATCCAACCGTCCGGCACATACAACATGGTTATAATGTCAGTGCGACGGTGAGTTACGAAATTCGGGATAGAGCGGCTGCCGTCTTGCAAAAAGTCGATCATGTTGCTGTTCAGGAAACAACGCCAAGTCAAAAACGTGATTATTGTATTGGACTTCGGGTGTTGTTGCCGGAAAAAATTCCGCCCGGTCAATATCAGCTTCGTGTGAATGTTACCGATATGAACGACGAAGCAAGATCGTACACCGAAGAACAAGTTCCCTTCAAAGTCATTCCGGTTGTTAATCCCGAAAATTAAATTGACCATAATATATCAGTGGAATAATTGTTTAAGTTTAAAAAGGTCTTCGCCCTGAAAGGGCAGAATAATAGTTGAGAGTGGAAAGTTGAGAGTGGATAGTGTCGCAAGCGGATTACTACCAAAACGGTAATCATTTCGCATGCGAACACTCTCAACTCTCAACTCTCAACTCTCAACTATCAACTAAACAGATTGCCCTTTCAGGGCGTAGGAAAAAGATCATGGCGAGGCAAGCCACGCCGTTAATGACAGAGGTTTACCCCGTAAGAGTGATTACAAAACAAAAATCCCACTGATATATTACAATTGACCATAAATTGAATCCGGTAACTTAAATCCCGTAACTTAAATTTGTAATATTTTTTTTCATTAAACCGATTTTCCATTAAACCGATTTTTCACAAAACCAACACAAACAAAACTTCAATGAATAACCGATTTCTTATTCGCCGTAACAAAATCCGGCGTTCCATAATTCAAAGGCAACTTGATGCAATTCTGATTTCCAATCCGATTAATGTTCGTTATTTGACAGGTTTTACCGGAGTTGACAGTTATCTGATTATCAAGCGTTCCGGTGATATTATTCTGAGTGATCCGCGGTTTACGATTCAGATTGAAGAAGAATGTCCCAATCTGGATGTGTATTTACGTTCTGTTAATAAGCCTTTAATTCATGCGGTTGGGCAAGTACTTGGGAAAACAACTTCGGGAACACTCGGAGTCGAAGCAGAATCCATGACTCTCGCCAAACAGGAACGACTCACACAGGTAATACCGGCATGGTCAATTGTTGCAACACAAAACATCGTCGAGGAATTACGGCAAATCAAAGACCGTAACGAAATTCAATTTATTCGTAAAGCAATTGATACGGCTTATCGGGCATTTCTTGAGGTACGTTCATTTCTGACGCCGGAACGAAGTGAAATGGATATTCGAAACGAATTAGAATACCGAATACGTTTGAACGGCGCCGAAGACAAAAGTTTTCCGTCTATTATTGGAGTTGGTTCGCGGGCGGCTCTTCCGCACGGTTCGCCAAGTTCATTGAAACTTGCCGGTCAATCACATCTCCTAATTGATTGGGGAACAATTATTAACGGTTACATGAGCGACTTAACCCGTGTTTTGATTTTCCAAAAAAAAGATAAAAAACTTCGAACCGTTTATGAAACAGTTCTCAAAGCTCAGGAAGCGGCAATTAAAACGGTGAAACCCGGAAAATGTTGTAATGAAATTGATGCGGCTGCTCGTTCTGTGATTTGTGATGCCGGTTTCGGTAAGTATTTTGATCATGGTCTTGGACATTCGTTTGGTCTTGAAATTCACGAAACGCCCCGATTAGTAGGCGGTGATCACACGGTTCTCAAACCTGGTATGGTATTGACGGTGGAACCGGGAATTTACCTGAAAGATTGGGGCGGTGTACGAATCGAAGACGATATTATTGTTACCAAAACAGGCTGCGAAGTTCTCAGCCGTTCTATTCCTAAATCGTTTGACGAAATGATTTGCCTTATTTAGTAAGTCCGCCGTAATATATTTCTGATAATCGTTTGATTAATTTGTAATGATTCAGTGGAATTTTTGAAATCGAAATTTAACTTGAAAAAAATTCCACTGAAATATTACAAAAACCTTAATTCAACAACAACAACAACAACAACAACAACAAAATCCAATGCTCGGTTCTACATCACAAATTAACAATTTCATGAATATGTTCGGTGTTCAACAGGGGTTGTCAATGGAACAAATTGCCAACATGACTGGAGTTGCTCAAGTCAACCATGCCGGTAAAATCAATCCGACGAATAAAGCAAACCCTATTGATAAAACCAATCAGATCGGCGAAACCAATTCTATCGATTCTGTAACGATTTCTCCGGCTGCCGATATGATGCAGCAACTTCTGAACATGGAGTTACAAAATCCCAGCGATATTTCGGAATCCGGTGAACTTGATTTGACGGGTCTTGCGCAACTCAAACAGCGGGGCAACATGCTTTCCAACATGTTACAGGTCAAACTCAAAAATTTTGAATCCAATTTAATTACCGGTATGAAATCAGCCGGGCTGGATTGGACGCAAGACATGAATATGAAAAACGGCGATAACGGTTTACTTCTCACTAACGACATGCCCAACAAAGAATCCGTTCAGAATTTTTTGCAAAACAACGGTAAATTCAAAGAACAATTTCAGGAACTTGCTCAATTTGCGAATATTCTTGAGACGTTACAACAACTTGGTTCGAACATAAGTTCAAAACCAACAACTCATCAAATGGTGATTCCTCCGGCGGCACAGTACACACAACAATCACAACCAATTCGGTCGGAAAATCAGCAACAGCAACCCGAAGCCGGTTTTATTATTCATATCATGCGAGGTCAAGCGTCGTATTCGTTTGAATAATCGTTAAAGTTTTCCTAAATTATTAGGTTTTCTTCATTATTGGGACTGATTATGCCGATTATAGGAGAAATGACTTGTTTTTTGTTAATTTTATTGAACCGGAAAACTTTCAGAAAACTAAAAATGACTATTTTCAAAAAAATTCTGTTTGTCCATTTTTTTGTCCTGACATTAACGATTGCGATGTATTCCGAAGTTTCAGCGGGACAGATTGATTTTTTCAAATTCGGTAAAAATGTTGAGGCTGATCCAAGTAAGGAATATCGTTTGTCGGAATTGAACGGACCGACGATGATTCTCGTAACAACATTCGCCGGTACCAATGGACGCCGTGAAGCCAATGCTCTTGTTTATGAATTACGCAAGAATTATAAATACAAGGCTTATGTTTTTGAGCAAACATTTGTTCACGACTTGAAAAAAGACGAGAAACAACCACAAAATCCTTATGCACGGCCACGGAAATACCAAAAAACCGGATCACAATCGGCATTTGCGGTTTTGGTTGGAGATTTTCAGTCATTTGACGATCTTGATTTCCAAAAAACGCTCAAGGAAATTAAACAATCTTATCCTGAGTGTATGAAAACCAACCAATCCACTTCTCAGAATTACAAAATCTGGCGAAATAATACTGCTGCTGTTAATGGGAAAGGACCGCTTTATATGGCGTTTGGGGTGATCAATCCGATGTTGCCCCCCGAAAATCAACAAGGAACTATTGATAAACTGGTGGAAGCACTCAATTCTGATTCGCCATATTCACTTTTGAAATGCCCGCAACGTTACACTGTTCGTATTGCAACATTTACCGGAAAAATCATTATTCGGCAAGACGAAATCAAAGAAATTGAATCCGGTAAAAAAAAGTTTTCGCCCGGCAAAAATTCTGAATTGAAGATTGCCGGTAAAGCGGCTGCGAAACTTTGTAAAGTGTTACGGGATCAAGGTGTGGAAGCGTATGAGTTTCATGATCGTTTTGCCAGTTTTGTAACTATTGGGAGTTTTAACTCGTATGGGCAGGAACTTCCAAACGGTATGATCGAACTTCACCCGGAAATTGCTAAAATTATGGAACGATTTCAGGGTAAACCGGCAACACAAGGTGTTCAACCGGGGACTATTGCTCATGAACCTGTACGAATTGCCGGAATCGAATGTGATGTACAACCAATGATTATCGAAGTTCCACGAAAAGGGCGTTCTATCACTCATCAATAAATATTCCATCGCTGATTGTTTAAATTATTGTATCTATTCCGTAGCAATTCTTATTGTTTAGTAATCTATCAGTGGAATTTTTATTTTGTAATCACTCTCACGGGATAAACCCCGTCGTTAACGGCGGGGCTTGCCCCGCCATGATTTTTTTCCTACGCCCTGAAAGGGCAATCTGTTTAGTTGAGAGTTGATAATTGAGAGTTGATAGTTGATAGTTGAGAGTTGATAGTTGATAGTTGATAGTGTTCGCATGCGGAATGATGACCGTTCGGGTAGTAATCCGCTTGCGACACTCTCCACTATCAACTCTCCACTATCAACTACTAACTGCCCTTTCAAGGCGAAGACCTTTTTAAACTTAAACAAAAATTCCACTGATATATTACGATCATTATTTTTTGCCCTGTTGACGTAAAAACTGCTGTTGGTAGAATAGGGAACTCTTTTGTTATGCGGACTTTTTTACATTATAACTTAATACCGGTAACGGTTTGATTATTGAGATTATGACACACGATGTAACACTTATTACGGGTGACGGAGTTGGTCCCGAACTGGCTGCGTTTGCTCGGCAATGTATTGATGCAACAGGAGTTCATATCAATTGGGATGTTCAAGAAGCGGGTATTGATGTGATGAAAAAATGCGGTACTCCATTACCAAAATCTGTTCTGGACAGTGTTCGCCGAACACGATGTGCTTTGAAAGCCCCAATCACCACTCCAGTCGGAACCGGTTTTCGGAGTATTAACGTCCATCTGCGTCAAGAGTTGGAATTATTTGCTTGTATTCGTCCTTGTAAGTATTACCCCGGTGTTCGAACATTTTACAATCAGGTTGCTGTTGATTTGGTTCTCTTTCGGGAAAATACGGAAGACCTCTACGCCGGTATCGAATTTGAAAAAGGAAACGAAAATACAAACACGTTGATTTCAACAATCAATTCATTGACCGATAGCCGAAAAATTGCAACTCAATTTACTGAAACCGGTATTTCGATTAAACCGATTAGTGTTTCCGGTACGGAACGGATTGTCCGTGCGGCGTTTGAATATGCACGGGAAAATAAACGAAAAAAAGTTACGTCAGTTCATAAAGCCAATATTATGAAACATACAGACGGTCTTTTTCTTGAAGTATCACGTCAGGTTGCGAGAAATTATCCTGATATTGTGTTTGAAGATAGAATCGTGGACAACATGTGTATGCAGCTTGTTCAGAAACCGGAATTGTACGATATTTTGGTTTTACCCAATTTATACGGTGATATTTTGAGTGATCTTTGTGCCGGTTTGGTTGGCGGACTTGGTGTGGCACCGGGAGCCAATATTGGTCCGAATGGTGCCGTCTTTGAAGCAACACACGGTTCCGCCCCAAAATATAAAGGACAAAATAAAGTCAATCCAACGGCATTGATTCTTTCCGGCATGTTGATGCTTCGGCATTTGAAAGAGTTTGATGCTGCTGCACGTCTTGAACATGCTGTTGCTACTGTTATTGCGGAAGGTAAAAGTGTTACCTACGATATGAAGGTCAACCGCAACGACTCCTCTGCTGTCGGAACCCGCGAAATGACAGACGCTATTTGCCAAAAACTATCATGAAAAATCGTAATATTTCAATGGAGTTTTCGTAAATTTGTTGTCTCGTAATATATCAGTGGAATAATTGTTTTGGTAATATTTTCGTGGAATTTCCTTAATCTCTTATGTTTTCTTAGTCCCGCAGGGACGAGATGTGCATAACCGTAGGTGTAGCGCAGCGCAACCTACGGTCAAAATGCCCAACAGAACAAAGCCCCGCGCGGGGCGAGATAGTAGTTGATAGTTGATAGTTGAGAGTTGATAGTTGAGAGTTGATAGTTGAGAGTTGATAGTGGAGAGTGTCGCAAGCGGATTACTACCAAAACGGTAATCATTCCGCTTGCGGCACTATCCACTCTCAACTACTCTCACACCCCTAGCGGGGTTAAGAGCAAAAAACAAAAATTCCACTGATAGATTACTAAAAAATTATTTTCAAAACCCTTTTTGAAATAATCTGCGAAAATCTGCGTCATCTGCGGACGATTTCAATTATGTGGCCGTTAAGAAAATAGAGTGTTACAGCGGAGAGTGCCGCAAGCGGAATTATTACCGTTTAGGTAGTAATCCGCTTGCGGCACTATCAACTCTCCACTATCCACTTTCAACTAAATATGTTCCCTTTGCTCATTACTAATTTTGTGTAAGATGAATGTTTATTATTCACTTTGCGGGAAAGCACGGCGTTGTTGTCGATTTTGGTTTCTGCGTTCCCCTGTTCCCTGACCAGGTCGCCAAGAATCTTGATCAGGTCGGTATTCACCTCTTTCTCTTTCTGGTCTGTCCCCTCCGTCTCGCCGATCTCTGTTGCCAATTCCAAGCTTTTCCCGAAGCTCTTTTGCTTCAGCGGTTAATTTTTCCACTTTCTCTTTTTGTTCGGGAGTTAAAATTGTTTTAATTTGATCTACGAATTTTTTGGTTCTTGCATCGTTTTCGGCTTGTAATTCTGCTCCTATTTTTTCACGATCTTCTGGTGAAAGTCTCCGCCAATCAACCGGACCGCGTTTTTCAAGAGCAGCGCGTGATTCTGCCACACGTTCTTCATTGAGTGCTTTGAGTTTTTCTTTCTGTTCGTCGGTTAAATTGAGAACTTCAAGATTGCGGATACTCAAAAACGGTGAATCGAGACCGCCGCTCACCTGAAATTGCCAAGTTTTTAATTTTTCTTGTTGTTCGGGTGTTAAAATCCGGTTAATTTTTGCCAGACCTTCGTCAAGTCTTTTTTCGATTTCTTCTCGGAATTTTTGTATTTCTTCACGGGAAGGCGGACCGGAACCTTGTGGACGATCACCGCCGCCTTGTGGACGATCAGTGCGTCTTGGGCGTAATTCTTCTGAAAGTTTATTCAGTTTACCGACTTGCTCTTCACTCAATCCAAATGTTTCTGCATTACGGATGAGCAGTTCAATACCGGTGCCGGGAGCAAAATCACCGCCGGGGGTTCGCGGTCGATCTCTTCCGCCTGGTCCGCCGGGTCCGCCTGGTCCTTGACCGCCCGGTTGAGCCAATACAATAGACGAGAACACCATAACAGCAAACATAAATAACATTGTTCCTATTACTTTTTTCATAGTTTTTCTCCTTATGAACGGATTAAACAATTTTTGGGAATTTTTTAAAAACCTTATATTTCATCTGAAAAATTTGTCAACCGTTTTTGTTTTTGAGACTGAAATTTTTATGAAACGGTTTTTTAGAAGTTCCCTTAATAAAAATGAGAAGCCGTGATTTATCGACCTCTCACACGTTAATAGGGAAAAACACACGCTATCGGCTAATGTTCCGTGAAAAACCAAAAAGTTTTTCCTCAATTTGTGTGACAGTGTTTCGCCGAAAGGTTAGAAAAAACGGGAATTACGAATTATGAAAAGTATGAAGAATCTATTGAGTTTTGTTTGAACAATAAACAGGTTTTGACAGGCTAAACGGTGGTTACAGGATTTTTACGTAAGATGTAAGTAAGAGCCGCATGGTTTTTTGTTCCTATAAAGCCGAAATTTAAAACGTTAATGAATATATTATCCGATGTCATTGATTTTTACGAAATCTACCTGATTACCGGTATGATCGGCTAATAATATTCTATGATTGGTACAACAAACGGAGTATAAACCGGTCGAACTGAAATTACCGGAAATACCGGAACTACTGGAATGATTGGGATTACCGGAACTAAGACAGGTTTGGGGTTCGATTCAAAGATCAGCGGCGTATGTTCTGTTGTTATCGGAAAAAGAATAATGGTTTGGTGACCGGAATGGGATTGTTGATAAAAATACAAAAACGGAATCAAATCTAATGAGTTTTTTGTTTTGATTGTTTTTGGGGTATTGGGTTCTGTTTTAGACGGTTCCGGCATTGACGGTTCGGGCATTGGCGGTTCCGGCTTTGACGGTTCGGGCATTGACGGTTCCGGCTTTGACGGTTCGGGTTTTGGAAGTTCGGTTTTTGGGGGTTCGGGGTTAACCGGTTCCGGCTTGTTAACTGGTTGGGGTGTGGGCAATTCAAGATTATTGTCTTGCTTTTTAACAACAATATCAGTTGGTACAATAGGTGAGGTTATTGTTGTTGTGTCTGGTTTTGCGGGAATTTCAGAATCTGCTTCCGGTTGGAGAACCGGTTCCAATGGTTGTCCCGATCCGGAAGAAACAATTTGTGTAACGGTTTCGTCCTTAACCTCTTTATTTTTGATTTCTTCAACATCTTCCTCTAAAGTTTCGAGAAAGCGGTCAAACGGACGTTGTTGAGCAACATTCTCTGTTGTTTCGGTAAATGTTTCATTTTCAGCGGAGTTATCGGATTCTGTTTCGGGCGAAGTCGTTTCCAGTTGTTTTGTTGGCAGAAACCTCATTACTGCCAGCGGCACAATTCCAAGAACCAGAAATACCGCAATAATCGAAATCAGAAGACGATTTTGTTGCCAAAATCTGTTCATAACATATTCCTTTAACAGTTTTTCGGTATTTGTTCACAATTTTTCGTAACAGATACAATTCCAGACAGCACACAGTCCAAACCGCATACCTTACAAAAAAACACTTCACTCTGTTAAAACGTCAAAATAATCCGGCAACCCAAAAAGAAAGTTTGTTTTTTTCTCAAAAAAAAGAAATTTTCCGCTAAAAAAATTGAATTTACGGTTTATACTATTTTACTTGTAATCTATTCAGCGGAATAATATTAATAGTGAATAGTGAATAGTTCGCAAGCGGATTACTACCGAAATGGTAATAATTCCGCATGCGACACTATCCACTCTCCACTTTTCACTATCAACTACTCTCTCACCCCTAGCGGGGTTAAGAGCGAAAAACGAAAATTTCACGGATAGATTACGAAAAATTAAATTGATGACTGCAAGAAGTATAACTAGCTATTGCTTGGGTTTTCTGATAAAATATAATTTGAAATTGATTTTATACCAATCCTTTACGGGGTTAAAACGGAACATAAATCCCAATTTCACAACAATTCTATCCCCCCAAAACCTAAACAGGAGAAAAAATGACCGCATTCAAATTTTATACCGTTCATTATTCGAATACTTGTTCGAAAATGGTATTTCGAGTGTTTTTTGTACTTTTCTTAATTGTTTTTTTGTTTCTTAGTTCGGCACATTCCGAAACGGTAATTGACGCCGGTTCACTTTGGAACGCAGACGATTATCTTACCAATCCGCCCAAAGCAACTTACGGTGAAAAACAAGCCGGTTTATTGGTACAAGAAGTCTATTACGAGGGCGAACCCTATCAGGGCAAACCGACACGGGTTTTCGCTTATCTCGGCAAACCGGAAGGAACGGCACCTTTTGACGGTAAATTTCCGGCAATTTTGTTGATTCACGGCGGAGGCGGTAAAGCGTTTGCTAATTGGGCGGAACTTTGGGCGAGACGGGGTTATGTTGCGTTGGCGATGGATCTTGGCGGTCAAGGTCCAAACGCTCCTCTACCTGACGGCGGACCACAACAAGGAAATAACGAAAAATTCCGCGACTTTACGATTGAAGACGGTGATTACAAAAATATGTGGACGTATCAATCAATTGCCGCTATTCTTCGCGGACACGCCCTGCTCATTGCGCAACCGGAAGTCAATCCGAACAAAATTGCCGTAACAGGAATTAGTTGGGGCGGTTATTTGACGTGTATTCTGGCGGGAGTTGACCCAAAACTTCAGGTTGCAGTTCCGGTTTATGGCTGCGGATTCATCCATGAAAACAGTCCGTGGAAAATCAACAGCTTAAACCCAATGACACCGGAACAACGAAATCGTTGGGTTTCCTTGTTTGATCCTTCCTCACATCTTGGTCGGGCAACAATACCGATATTTTTTGTTAATGGAACAAACGATGTGTATCCATTAGACAGTTACGAAAAAAGTTACCGTTTGCCCAAAGGCGAAACAACTATTTCTATAACACTTCGGAGACCGCACGCACACATTTTTACCTTCAAAGAAGTCGATACTTTTATTGATTCGGTTATTTTCAAAAACGTCAAACCGTCAACAAAACCGTTACCGAAAGTTTCGGAAATGAAAACCGATGAAGACGGAAAATCTATTTCTGTAACATTTGAATCGGAGGTTCCGGTAGTGAAAGCGGAACTGGCATGGACGGCGGACACGGGAGAATGGTCTCAGAGAGAGTGGAAAACCATTCCGGCAACAATAAACAATCACACGGTGTCTGCCGTATTACCAACACCGTTACCAACATGTTATTACATTTTGTTGACCGATGAACGCGGTTTACCGGTGAGTTCGCCGATTAAAATAAATGAAACTGTAAATAGTAAATAGTTAATAGTTAATAGTGTCGCAAGCGGAATAGTTACGAAAAAATGTTGTAACAACCTAAAATATTAGTAATATATCAGTGGAATTTTTGTTTAAGTTTAAAAAGGTCTTCGCCATGAAAGGGCAGTATAATAGTTGAGAGTGGAAAGTTGAGAGTGGATAGTGCCGCAAGCGGATTACTACCAAAACGGTAATCATTCCGCATGCGACACTCTCAACTCTCCACTCTCAACTACAGTATGTTGCCCTTTCAGGAAGAAATGGTGTGGTCACCCTACCCGTTGGGTAGGGCTGGCTTATATTGCCCTTTCAGGGCGAGTTTAGTTTAAAACGAAAACCGAAATTTAAAGTGTGAAGAGTATACTTTACCATAATTTGCCTGTTGTGAATTGTTGCGTTTATTCTGTAATTTGTTCATGAATAAATTTATTTGGTTATGACAAGAGCTTTATTGATTTTTCTTTTTATTTTGTTAATATCCTTACCAATATCGATGCTTGGTTGTGGCGGTAGTAAAAAAACTACGGCAAAAAAGGATTATGGCAAACCGGTTTGGTTTAAAGTTGATGAGTCGAAATTTGCCCAATTAAGCGAAGATGTTACCAGTCTCGAAAATGGAACAGTGATTGTTTATGATCCGGAAGGTTGGGAACGTCTATCACGCGGAGCCGTCAAAGCACCAAAAGGGTTCAAATCTGTTATTGTGTTCAAAAAAAGCAGCGCAACTATAATAATGACAAAGAGCGAAGAAGTACAAAATTTACCAAATCTGAATGAAGAAAATATTGAAGAGTTTGCCGACGGAACACAGCAAAAATTTAAGTTACCGGTCAAAATGATTAAACTAGGCGATAAAATCGGGGTTTATTTTTCACGGCGAGTTGCGGATGCTCAACGTCTTAGCAAGTATTATGATCGCCGGATTGTTGCAACAACAATCAATGGCGGACTTTTTACTTATGAATTGATTGCTGATCAGGGAAAAATTAACGAATCGCTTTTGAACACTTTATTTGCAGTGATTTCCAAAACACAATTTGAAAATCTCGAAACAGACGAAAACGTAACGAATAACGATAAGGCGAATAACGATAAGACAGATCGGAGTATTGCGGATAAAGGTGTAACGGATAAAGAGATAACGGATAAAGGTACGGCGGATAAGGGAGTGGAAGTGTCGAATGAAAGTGCAAAAGAAACCCAAGAAAATACCGTACTGGTTGCGGATGTTGTATCGAAACCTGTTACGCCGGCAACAAAACCGGAAGACAAATCGGACAAGTCAGACAAATCGGACAAATCATTAGACGGCAAACCGGAAAGTAAATCGCAACCGAAAGAGGTTGCGGCGGTGAAACCGGAGTTGGAAAAGCCTGCGGAACAAACGTCTCCTGATGTTGTTGTGCAATCGAGTTCGTCGGAAAAAAAATCAGATACAAAAAAGCCGGCGGCAAAAAAACCGGCTAAAAAAGGAAATACAAAAGATATTCTCAATGAACTGGATGCTTTGCTAAATTAGCAGCGAGTTAAGTTAGCGAGGGCGGATTGTGAACCTTTTAAAATTTTTCACAAGGAAGGATATTAAAAATGAACAAATATTCAGCAACTCCTGTACAATTTACCAATGGTAGTACGGTTGGAATTGATCTTGGTACGACTTATTCGACTCTTGCGCAGGTCAATGACGAGGGTGAACCGATTCCGATTCCGAATGAGGATGACGATATTGAAACGGCGAGTTTGATTCTTCTTGCGGAATCGGGTCATGTGATTGTTGGACCGAACCGGAATCGGGCGGCAATTGAAAAGCCGGAAAATGTTGTGGAGCGGATCAAGCGTCACATGGGTGCGGCGGAGTTTAAGCGAACATTTGATGGTCATGAGATTACGCCGGAATTTATTTCTGCGTTGATACTCAAGAAGTTGAAGCAGGATAGTGAGCAGAAAATTGGTACGATTGCCAATGCGGTAATTACTGTTCCGTATTATTTCAATGACACGCGGCGTAAGGCGACACAGGATGCGGGACAGATTGCGGGGTTGAATGTTATTGACATTATCAATGAACCGACGGCGGCGACATTGACTTATGCTTGGCATCGCGGAGAGTTGGGGGTGGCTCATTCGCCGGATTTCAAGAAGCGTCGGGTCTTGATTTACGATCTTGGCGGCGGGACATTTGACTCAACTCTTGTCGAGTACACTCCAACTCATTTTCATGTTTTGGCGACAGACGGTGATGTTGAATTGGGGGGAGTTGACTGGAATGAGCGGATTCTCAACTATATTTGTGACGAATTTAAGGAAAAGTATGGTCTTGATCCGCGTGAATCTGCACAGATGGTTCAGGTACTTCGCAACGATTGTGATTTAGCCAAAATGGAATTGACTCAAAGAACTGATGTTGTTATTACATTCCGTTACGAGGGCAAGGCGATTACGATTCGGTTGACGCGAGACAAATTTAATGAATTAACGGCTGATTTATTGCAGCGAACTATTGATACAACGGATTTTGTTATTGAGCAGGCGCAGCTTAAATTTTCTGATTTGGATGCGATTGTTTTGGTTGGGGGTTCGACGCTGATGCCGCAAGTTCGGGAGCGTATCAAGGAACATACGGGAGTGGTGCCGTATATTCATCCGGATCTTGATCCGCACACGGCGGTTGCGCGTGGGGCGGCGATTCATGCGGCAATTTTGGAAGCGCGGTATCATGCCGGTGATTTACGATTTGGGGATCGAGTCAAAAAGTTATTGGCAGGGATTCGCCAGGAAGATGTTAATTCGCATGGACTTGGGATTGTCGCAATGGATCCGCGTACGAAAAAAGCCGTTAATCATATTATGATTCCGCGTAATACGACGTTACCGTTTGAGGTTACGCAGATGTTCCAGACGAACAAGGAAAATCAAACTCGGGTTTCTGTACAAGTTCTTGAGGGGGATGCTCCTGATCCGGTTGCTTGCTCATTGCTCGGAAAATGTACAATTACCAATTTACCGGAACATCTCAAAAAAGGATCACCGGTTGATGTTACATATTCTTTCGATAAAAACGGACGAATTTCGGTTAATGCCCAAGAAAAATCATCAGGTCAAGCAGCGGTAATTGAAATAGAACGACGCGGTTCTCTTACCGATCAACAAGTTAATTCGTTCACACAATTAGCTTCAGAATATACTGTTGAATAATGATACTGTAACTAGTGGAGAGTTGATAGTGGATAGTGGCGCAAGCGGATTACTACCCAAACGGCAATAATTCCGCTTGCGCCACTCTCCACAGTAACTATTTTAAACACGAAACACACGAAATTACACGAAACATACGAAAGTTTTTTTAGATAGTTTTCGTGTATTTCGTGAAATTTCGTGTTTAAAATAGACAGATACATAATTCAAATCGTCCGCAGATTACGCAGATTTTCGCAGATTTTCGCAGATTATTTTAAAAAAATTTGTAATCTATCAGTGGAATTTTTTATTTTGTAATCACTCTTACGGGGTAAACCTCCGTCGTTAACGGCGTGGCTTGCCTTGCCATGATCTTTTTCCTACGCGTAGAGTAGGCGAGGGACGTATCGGTTTAGGTTTAGCCCTATTCTGTTTCGGGATTTCTCCTTTTTGTGTCTCATTATGCTCATACCTTGCTTCTACGCCTCCTCACCCCTCGTCCCACCGGACATGTAGATTTCCCCCATCCGGCGGTCATTGATG
>JAITIZ010000085.1 GCA_031279215.1 Planctomycetaceae bacterium | reverse complement strand
CAAGTCCTTTTTCAAGGTTCCGCAAGCTTTTGTTTGTCCAAAGCAGTGTCGTCATCGGATCGCCTTTCGTATGCGCCGATACTATCCTCTCAAGTGCTTCCAGTATTCCGGGTTGCGTTTCCCACACCGGCTTCCGTCCGCCTCCCGGTCTGCGACTCCTGCCCTCCGGCATTATGCTGTCGGTGTAATCGAGTTCTTTCACGCCCTCCGTCAGCGTTTGACGCGACATTCCCGATATGCGGCTTATCAGGCTGATTCCCCCATATCCTATTGATTTGGCTTCTGCCGACAAATACCGTCGCCGTTGGTATTCGTTCAGTGTTGGCAACACTGCTTCTATCCGAGTCTGTATCGCTAATACATCTGCATTTTCCATGTTTCACATCATACCACGATTCACCACTGTTGTAAAGTTTATTTCGTAACAGTCTCTTACCGAACATAACCTACATTATCGGACGTAACAGGATTAGCCAGATCACTGTTAAAGATAATACCGAACAAGAATTATACTTCACATTCGACGGACACGGAAGTACCAGAATCTTAACTGATCTTGCCGGTGCAATCGTCGAACTCTACGCCTTCGACGCTTACGGTAACGCAATTGGTTTTGACCCATCTGTTGCGTTAACTGAATTCCTGTACAGCGGCGAACAATTCGATTCAAAAATCGGACAACAGTATTTACGTGCAAGATATTACGCCCCAGCAACCGGTAGGTTCAATCGGCTTGATCCGTTCTTTGGAAATCTTGATGATCCACAATCATTGCATAAATATCTGTACGCTCATGTCGATCCTATGAATGGAGTTGATCCTTCTGGGTTAATGAATGTAATGAGTTGTATTAGTGTTGCAACGATTGGACTTGGCGCGGCTTCAATAGGTATACCAACCGCAGGAATTGCATATCTTAGCATTACTGGTCAAGTTTCAGGATATAATGTTATTGCCAAATTATTATCAATAGAAACTTGGCGAGAAGCGTTAGTTGCATTTGCAATAGGTACAGGTAGCTCTGTAATAATGCAAAAAATATTAATTTCAGCAGGAAAGTCTATTGCTACCAAAGTAACACCAGTTACAGGATTATTATTTGGAATTACCGGACTCTTAGAATCAATTAAGACAACCTATAAAATGTTGACAAATAAACTTCCCGCAAACGATGCGGAACAATATATTGCAACGATGCTTGCAACAAACATCATTTCTGGTGTTTTTCTTGGTGGCGTTAGGCTTATGCCTAAAAAAGGAATACAAAATGATGATGTATATCTTAATTTATCTAATAAAGAAAAGAAACTCTATAACAAAGGACAAATTATGGTTTCAAATGAAACATATAAAGAGATAATTGCCAATGGCTTGGATGGGAACCACGTTCAAGACATTATAAAGAGAGGTGAATTTCTCAAAAATGCAAATCAACTCAAATTAGCATTAAGTAGATTATCTGGATTCTGGCAAGCTGGAATCAAATCTATCACAGGACAAGGTGATGGTATCACTCTTGGGCAGTGGTTTGGAACGGGCTTGACACCAGAGGGACGCTTTGCACTTGTAGAAAATGCCCCTTCTGTCTATACCTCTATTTTAGGTGTTTTTGGTATTATGTCAGAAATTAAATACAATTTAGATGATTGGTCTGAATAAAATTTTAAAAAAGAATCGAAAATCTTTGTATTTTTGAATAACGTTAACAAAAATAAGGAAAAAGGGATTTTCAACTTCTAGTAATTTTCGTTATTTTTAAAGATATTATAAAAATGTCATCTTATAGATATTATTTAGAAGGAATATTATGTTATATCATAGTTTTTTTGTTTACACATGTTTTAACTATTTGTTGTGCATCATTTGTAATAGAATTCTACCGACAATCAGAAGATTACCCTATCATACTTTTTCAAACACTTGGTACTTTTTTCGTAATATCTTCAATAGCTCTTATATTTCAACAATATATTACAAAAACATTTATTCAAAATACAAGGTTATTTGACAATAAGATTACAACATTTTATTACTTTCAAGAAGAATTTGCATTTTTGTTCATATTTGTGTTTTATCCTATACCATGCCTATTGATAATTTCTGGAATGAGTTCTTATTGGATACTTTCTATGATATTTGTGGTATGGGAGATTATTTTGATTATTATCGCTATATTTATTCAGTATGTGTTTGTCTAATAAATGTTCTAACTGTGTTTGTCCAGGAACTGCTCTAAGCCCGCCAAGTAGCCTCGGATGGTAAAAATTGGATTATTTTTTACGAAGTCATTTTGTCCGTACACTGCGTTTGTCCGATAATGTTCTAAGCCCATCAAGTAGCCCTGGAAGGTAAAAAAATTAGGTAATTTTTTACACAGTTGTTCTTTGAGTACGTACAATAATTACGTATATTTTTGTACAATTATCATTGTGTTTTTTGTGGTACGTTTGATAACGTTATTTGCTTAGGAATGAATTCTGGGATGGTTGAATTGGGCTCACTCAAAACTGTTATCTAAAACACGCCCCAAAGTAAAACATTCAACTCCCTGTACCAAACTGCGAATGTGTACGGAAAAAATCTGGAACAAAAATAAAATTTCGTCTTGAATTGCTCGAAGGGCGGTTATACCTGTCAATCTTCGTGTTGAACGAGTTTAATTTTATTCATCTGATTGTCAATAATCAATTTACGGTCACAGTATGCGCAAAACATAATTTTTGAACAATTATCGAAACGATAATTGCCTTCATTTCTTGTAGCAATTTCTAAAAATTGCCCCAAACCCTATTATCGTACCAGTAATTTCAAGCCTTTTCAAAGTTCCTGGACAAGCGCACCCATTAAAACATAATTGTTAAGATAGCATCTTGTATCAATGATTACCTTAATACAATAATGAGATAATAAAAAAATAATAAAATTGAGGAAAACAATGAAAAAAAATAAAATAATAATCCAAACATTTCTTCTGTACTTGTTGGAATTATACTTCCTTTTCTTTCTTTATTATTTATTTTACAAACAGTTAGTATGAGTCCCAATATTATTAATAATAAAAAAGGTATTGCGGCACACACTAATTTAAGTATCTCTTGAAATGGCATGTTGTAAATCACCTTTTACTGAACTTTAAATAATATTAGTCGACTTCTGGCCAAGTATCTAAAAATGGTTTTGGCGAATAAATGTCAGGTCTATTAGTCGCCCACGGGTCTAAAATCCATACAATCTCACCATTATAGGATAGAGTTACAAAAGAATGATATGCCGCTATGACTCCAGGAAATGGCCTTGCTAAAAAGTCTGCTTCCCCGAAACCATATTTTCGCGAATCTTCATGACGTTTGATACTCCAATTCGTACCATTTACTGTGGGACCAACAAACTCTTTGACAATTTGCGAGTAACGCAAACAATTTGGTGGTTTACTATTGTCAAAGAAATAGGAAATACTTTGTCCCCAACCTCCTTTTCCATCACCAGCATTCTGTTTAACTGTATTAACGTAAGCATCAACTATATTATTTACGGCTAATTTGTCTGCCTCTGTAACGTTTTGTTGAAAACTAAGTGTCTTATTTAATAAATTCTTCAAATTTTTCTTGAATTCATCTATATCACCATTAGCATCCCATGATAATGAAAAATTAGGTCGTGTTCCAGAATCCCATGTTGGTTTAGGAGTTCCATAATATACAGACGGTCCAAAGTTAGCGAGGGTAAGTGTTGTGGCAAGTGTCATGGCATAACCTCCAATGGCACCAATGAGAGTATATGTTATTCTATGACCTACTCCTATATTTATTATGTCACTCTTATACCGGAACCCCAATATTCCACCTAAAATGGCACCGACAAATCCCAAAAATTCACCTGTAGGATCAACCCCATTAACAGGGTCGGCATGAGTGTACAAATACTTATGTAACGATTGTGGATCGTTCAGATTCCCCAAAAATGGATCAAGCCGATTGAACCTTCCGGTTGCGGGATCATAATATCGTTGCCGTAAATATTACTGCCCAATTTTTGAATCGAATTGTTCGCCGCTGTACAGAAATTCAGTTAACGCAACAGATGGGTCGAAACCAATTGCGTTACCGTAAGCATCGAAGGCGTAGAGTTCGATGATTGCACCGGCAAGATCAGTTAAAACTCTGGTACTTCCATGACCGTCGAAAGTGAAATATAACTCTTGTTCGGTTCCGTTTTTAACAGTGATTTGGCTGATTCTGTTACGTCCGATAATGTAGGTTATGTTCAGTTAGACCGACTTTTTATGCATTATAACGATTTTAACGAGACAATGAGTCCTCTATTATCACTATAATTATTGTTTATTACCTAATTGTCAAAGATCAAAAATCTATTCTATCCAATATTTATCACTTCTATTCATACAACCATTTTATATTTAAATCGAAAAAAATCTAGAAAAGATGGATAAAAAATAAAAAATAAAAAATCCTCCAAAAAAACTTTTTTGCTAAAAATGATTTTTATTTCTAAGTTTTTTATATAAACTGACGAAAAAAATGATTCAAAATTGTCTGCTCCAAACTATCGGAGAGTCTCTTGAAAACACCGACATCATAACGAAATTTATAAACACTTCAAAATGATATTTTCGATACAATTTTATGTCAAAACCGGTTATAACCTATTTACAATTAAGACTTTAACATCACTTCCTGCACCTGGTGAACAACGCCGTTTTGAGGAGTGAACCCGGCTGTGAACAGCCGCTTATGTGTTTCCGTAAGTCTTTGTAATACAAAGACTTATGTTGAACACGAAAGATGTAGGCGACCTTTCGAAAACGTAATGGCAATATAAAAGCAACCAATTGATAACAAGATTGTGATAACAAGATTGAGTATAATTTACGAATAATTACTTTATTTCTACGGGAAACAATTCTCTGTCCGGTAAGTCGTTTAAACTGCCGAGTCCGAAGACTTGCAGAAAATTTTTTGTAGTACCATAAAAATAAGGACGCCCAAGTTCTTCAGACCGCCCCACGATTTTGACTAAATCCCGATCAAGAAGTTGACGGATAAGTTCACCGCATTGTACACCGCGTATTTTTTCGATTTCGGCACGGTGAATTGGTTGGCGGTAGGCAATGACGGTAAGAGTTTCCATGGCAGGACTGCTCAACCGGACAGTAACCGGAACTTCCTGGATTCGGACAAGCCATGATGCAAATTCCGGACGTGTACGAAGTTGAAATCCCCCAGCAACCTCAATAACCCGAAACGACGATTGACGACGATCATATTGATCATTCAACTCCCTAATAAGTGAACGGATTCGCGTACCTTCCGGTAATTCCGCCAATTGTGCAAGACGACGACCCGAAAGCGGTTCACGGGACAAAAAAAGTACCGCTTCCAAATTCGCAAGAACCTCACTCCGAAAATCTCTCGAAAATGGAATTACCAGAGAATCAGAATCGTTAGAATCGTCCGAAAACTCCGGCTCAATATAAGATTCCGGCAATATAGAAACACATTGGTTTGCAACTTGGTTTGTCCGGGAAACCTGTTTCCTTAAAAAAAAATCTGCCGGATATTTGATATTAAACGGATGTTTTTTCATTTCACCAGAATAATACATCGAACTCAATTTTTTGTCCAGAGCAATTGATCACAACATACGTACTGATTGATTACTTAACGGTTTCAATAAAATTCCAATGAAATATTACCAATAAAATTTCATCAGAGAGTATTGGCGAAAATACCGGTACTCTCTGATTTTTTAGTTGATTTGACTAGGGTTGTTTTTTTCGCAGCATCACACGGCTGTCGGCAACCGAAGCTCCTTTACCTTCAGCGTGAACAATCAATGGGTTGATGTCAAATTCCGCAACCTCCGGATGGTTCACCGCAAGAGCCGCCATACGTAAAATCGTATCAACAACAGCATTGATATCGCATTTGGGTGTTCCGCGATAACCGTCAAGTACCTTGAACGCCTTGATTTCATGAACCATTTGTTCCGCAGTTACTTTCCACATCGGCGCCAAACGGAATGAAACATCTTTCAGCAGTTCCACCAACGTACCGCCAAGACCAAACATCATGAGCGGACCAAGACCGTCACGGTTACAACCAACAATCACTTCCACTCCTTTCTCTGCCATCTCTTCAATCAAAATCCCGTCAATTTTCGCTCCAGGAACGTTTTGGGCAATATTGGCATAAATTTTATCATAACCGGTTTTTGCACCGTCAGCACCTTCAATATTGAGAAGAACACCGCCAGCATCAAATTTATGAACCACCTCTGCCGACATTACTTTCATGACCGCCTTTTTGCCGATTCCAGCAACAATTTTTGCCGCTTCATCGGCTGATTGGGCAATCCCGCTCTTGAGCAACGGCAATTTATAACATTCAAACAAAGACCGGCAATCGGCTTGCGTCAGATATTTTTCTGTTTGGTTACCAAGATAATCCGTAATAATTTTACTGGCTTTGGCAATATCAACATCTTTGTATTCAACATATTCCCGTTTGGCGATTGATTTTGTTTCAACCAATCGTGTTGCGGCTGCCAGTGATTTTACGGCGTCTTCAGGAAATGCGTAGTTGGGAACTCCGTTTTGGACTAAATTGTTGACCCCTTCCTCTACCTGTTTAACTCCCATAAATGCCGCAACAACTGGTTTACCGATTTTTTTGATAACTTCAGGTAAAATTTTACCGCAATTATCGGAATCGGTCATTGATTGCGGAGTGAGCAGGATAACTCCCATATCGACATTGGGATCATTCATAACCACTTCGACAGCGGCTTGATAACGATCACTATGGGCATCACCAATCACATCAACCGGATTATTCAATGCGGCAGCTTCCGGCAATACCGGCGGTTTGAGTTTTTCTTTCGTGGAATCTTCCAGTTTGGCAAGTTTAAGCCCGGCAGCAACCGCCGCATCTGTTGCCATAATTCCAGGACCGCCGGCATTCGTAATGATTGCCAGACGATTGCCTTTGGGCAAAGGTTGGGTTGTGTAAAGAGCCGCCAAATCGAAGAGTTCCGAGATGGTTGTTACCCGTTGAACACCGGCTTGTTTCAACACGGCTTCATAAACCGCATCCGAACCCGCCAATGATCCCGTATGCGAACTAACCGCTTTGGCACCTTCCGCAGAACGCCCGGATTTGAGACAAAGAATTGGTTTTCCTTTTTCCCAAAATGTTTTCGATGCGACCTCGATAAACCGTTTCGCATCACCAATATCCTCAAGATACAACGCAATTGCTTTTGTTTCGGGATCATCCGCCAAATATTCGAGCAAATCCGTTTCTTTGACATCGGCTTTATTTCCAAAACTAACAAATTTACTAAACCCAATTTGACGTGCTTCGGCGTAATCCAGCACGGAAGTACAAAGAGCACCGCTTTGAGAAATAAATCCAAGATTACCTTTCAAGGCAATTTTTGCTGCGAAAGAGGCATTCAGATTGATCTGCGGGTTGATAATCCCTAAACAATTGGGACCAATCAATGGAATTTCTGCTTCGCGAACTAATTTTGTGAGTTCTTTTTCCCGTTCTGCGCCTTCGTGACCGGATTCTTTGAAACCGGCAGAAATAATCACCAATCCCTTAACTCCTTTGGCTTTGCTTTCCTGAACAAGACCGGGAATTACTTTGGCAGGAACAATCAAAACAGCAAGATCCACAGCCTCGGGAATATCACCAAGTGTTTTGTAAACTTTAACTCCGTGAATTTCATCGGCTTTGGGGTTGACGGGGTAAATCTTGCCGATAAATTTATCGCGAACAAGGTTTAAGAGTAAATCGTTTCCGACTGTACCGGGTTTGGTTGAGGCACCAACAACGGCAACAGATTTCGGTTTGAAAATAGCATCTAATTTAGAAACAAGAGATGTTGACACTGAAATATCCTTTCAATAAAGTTAAACATCAAAGAACCGAAACACAAAATGTTCCGGCAAACAACTTAATACAACTTTTTAAAAAGATACCGTAAATTCATTCAAAAAAAAGCCCCCCATCTGTTTCCGTACACCAATCGTCCGAATTAGGAAATACTACAACCTCATGTTGTGATTGACGGAAAGCAACCAAACCATTCCCACTAGATTTACTTTGATGCCGGTCTTGTTGAGTAATCTTTTTTGTAATCTATCAGTGGAATTTTTATTTTTTATCTTAGCCCCGCTAGGGGCGTTAGTATTATAGCCCGCCCCAACGGGGCGGGTTTAAGTTCCCCCTCCCATCCCAACGCCCTGAAAGGGCAACGGGAAGATGATTAAAGAACGAACCGTTTAAAATTTCCTATCGCCCTTTC
>JAITIZ010000039.1 GCA_031279215.1 Planctomycetaceae bacterium | reverse complement strand
GGGAACTTCTAAAAACTCATTTTTTTAGGAACGCAGGCGTCTCGCCTGCACTTTTTATAGGCAATGTGCAGTCGAGACGACTGCGTTCCTGATGTTTTTAGAAGTTCCCTATTGTTCAGGTGAATTATCCCGAGGTAGGTGATGTTTTGCCGAAACATCACGTCAGCAATGGCAGACTTATTATTTTCAAATCTGTTTTTTCCAAGACTTTGCTTGTTCCACTAGTCTGCCGATAATAAGTGTTTGTCGATTTTACTTATAAAAATTTCACTAAAAGAAATCTCTAATAATTCCAAATTCACCGAAAGTTAACGCAATCTTCCTATCTTCTTATTTTACTTCTAAAATTATGAAAAGATCGAAAAATCATTTTTTTGGGCTTGTACAACACACATTGAATATGGTACACTCTAAACATATATTTTGCGAATGAAAAATTGGATGAATTATAACGAATTTTTCAAAAAATTGATTACATTGATTGTGGTGTTTACAGATAACCGAAATAGTGAAAATAAGTTCTAAAACAAATTTAATTCATTGAAGGATAATTATTTTTTCTTTTTATTCAAGTTTGGTTTTGTAAGTTCATGGTTTTACAAGTTCAAATGATCTATCGTTTTTTTTTTCCTGTTGTAATTTGTTTGTTCCTTATTTCCGGTTCTGCGATGGCGGCGGAATCATGGGGAACCGAATTATTTCAAATTAAAAGGCATGACTTTGGTCGAGTTACAATTGGTACGGATGTTAAATATCGTTTCGAAATGGAAAATATTTATCGGCAAGATATTAAAATTCTTGGTGTTCATTCGTCCTGCGGTTGTACAATTCCGTCGTTATCAACAAATCTTCTCAAAACCGGTGAAAAAGGCGCCGTGATCGCTAAGTTCAACACCAATGGTCAACATATACGCGAAAAATCTGCAACATTAACTGTTGATCTTGAAACAACTATTGATGGGCAAATACTTAGAGAATCTGTTTTACTTTATGTTTCGGGTTATATTCGATCTGATGTGATTTTAACGCCGGCTATTGTGGAGTTTGGAACGGTTCCGGCAGGTCAGGCGGCGGTTCGTACCGTACAACTCGAATATGCCGGTCAATACAATTGGGCATTGACAAAAGTAGAACGTTCCAATCACTTCATTCACGCAAAAGCCGAAGAAATTAACCGTGCCGCCGATAAAATCACCTATCTTATTACAGTAACAATAAAAAATAACGCCCCGATAGGATATGTTAAGGATGTTCTTCGTTTTACCACCAATGAATTTTCCACCGGTTTGAACGAAACAACTGAAATTGTATTACCGATTCAAGGCGTAGTTACGGCTCCGGTTCAGGCAAAACCGGCTCCATTTATGGTTGGAGTTCTTTCCCCTGGTGAAACTGTTTCCAAAAATATTGTTGTTCAAAGCAAATTACCGTTTCGAATTATAGAAGTTACATCGCAGGACAAACGATTCCGGTTTACATTTTCAGAACAGGAAAGTACGATTCAACTTGTTTCGGTACTCTTTTCGGCAAAACACACACAAACCGAAATATTGCAGAATATTACCGATCAAATTTGTATTCGTACTAATTTACCTGACCAGAAACTTGTAACAATTAATGCTCTTGCGTTACTCACACCGAAGGAATTATCAACCCCGACGCCGCAACCGGAATCACTCCCGTTCACCGAACCGGTTCACGATCACGAACAACCATTGACAACTGTTCCGCCCTTGACACCGGAGAAAACAATTATTCCTTCTGCAAAAGCAAAATTCGGAAAACCACAAGTATTTTGATTTGCGAAACAAAAAAAATACAAGTTAATCTGAATTTTATATTTACGTGAAAAAATGAAAACTAAAGTCAAAACTTACCATGAAATGTTTACCGGACTTCTTTCCGGTATTAATTTTGACGAACTTTCCAAAGCCGCAACACTTGTTTCAAAAACTTGTCTTGCCGACAAACAAATTCTAACGGCAGGAAACGGCGGCAGTGCTGCATTGGCAATACATTTTGCTGCGGAATTTGGTAAAAATGTTCTCGGAAACAATGATAAACAACCTCGAGTTTTATCGCTTTGTTGCAGCAGTACCGTCATCACGGCTCTTGGCAATGACTGTGGTTACGATAATATTTTTTCGTATCAACTTCGTAGTTTATTAAATTCAGGGGATTTGGTGATTCTGATTTCTCCGAGCGGTCATTCGCCGAATATTATCAAAGCAGCGGAGTTTGCCAAATCCATGGGAGCTGCTATTTTGGGAATGACCGGTTTTAACGGCGGAAGATTAAAAGAGTTGGCGGATATTACTCTCCATGTTCCTTGTAACGTTAACGAATTGATTGGTGATGTCCATTCTTTCTTCTGCCACGCCATAATCTATGCCTGTAATCGGAAAACCAACGAAAAATTAAATATGTAACAATTCGGCAGCATGCGGCAAGAATCAAAAAATATTTACGAAATTTCCTTTTACTTAATTGGTGTGGTCATTTAGTTTTTGTTTTAGGAGTTCCATTCCTTCTTCGTAAGAGAGTTTGGGTTCGTATCCAAAATCTTTTTTTGCTTTTGCGATATTCAGGTAATGTGTTTGCGCTAGTTGTGCGGCTAGGAAACGTGTCATCAAAGGTTCTCCCGATAACCGAAACAATTTGTACCAATACTCTAAAATCCAACCGAATTGCCATGCGGTTTTTAATGAAATTGACCGTTGTACTTTTGGGAGTCCTTTGATTGTTAGGATTTCGTTAATCCAATTCCAACAGTTTACCGGTTTCCCCTGAGAAATATAATACGCATTGCCGTTTACCGGACTTGAAGCATCGTTGAGGGCGTTTGCGGCTTGGAGGTGGGCTAACGCCGCATTTTCTACAAAAATAATGTCAATCAAATTCGAACCATCGCCAACCCGAAACAAACGCCCTTGTTTTGCCCTTGCAAACAAACGCGGAAATAAATGCCGATCCCTATGTCCAATAATCAAATGGGGACGTAACGCACAAGCCAAAAATGGAATATTGGAATTTTGATGATTTCGTAAAACAGAATCAAGAATCATTTTTTCTGCAATTGCTTTACTGTGCGGATAGTGAGCCAGCCAATGGTTTGGGTAGGGAATTGATTCATCCACACCTTTTTGTGATTGGCAGTTGAAAGTTACGCTGGCACTGCTTGTATAAATCAATCGCTTAATTCCGTTTTCACGGCAGGCATCGATCACATTTTGAGTGCCAACTATATTTGTTTCGTAAAACGGTTTCCAATGAACTGAAATACTAGGCAATGATGCTGTATGATATACCGTTTCGATATTACGGCAGGCGTTGTGTAACGATTGCCGGTCAGCGAGATCGCCGAGAGCAATTTCGGTATGATTTGATTCTGCCGGTTGACGCCGACAAAAGATGCGGACTTTTTCTCCGCGTTCTAAAAGTTGCCGGACGATTTCGCCCCCAAGAAAACCCGTACCACCAATAACAAGATTCATGTAAAAAATTTAATTACTAAAATTAAAGTGTTAAAAATAAGGAAATTATTCAGAGGAAGTTTTTGTTTCAAAATCCAAAAAATTTCCGTAGGATATTGCCCTATCTTTTTGCCGGTTGCCCCTTCGGGGCGGTTGACACGTTGAGGAAAAGCAGGGCTGATGTAAAATACGCAACGCAAAAAAATGACCGATTGATAACAAAATAGAGTATAGGATTGCTGCTGAATTGTTAGCAATCTTTTTGTTTCTCACATGTTGCGGTTCCCTTTCAAGTGAGAATTTCCCAAAAACTACCGTTATTAACAATACCGTACTTTCCCCTCATTGTCAAGCCGAAGTGTCCGAAAGGTCTGTTTTTATTGTTCCTGTTTGCGATTCGGGTCAAACTCATATTTTTTAAAAAAATGAAAAAATCAAGGAAATTACTTTTATTATTGAGAATTTTTGATAATTTGAATCTTGATTTACGAATACATGATAGTAAAATATTTCAAACATTTAAATATTGGTAATAATTCAGTGAAATTCTACGGAAATAATACGGAAATAATAGAATTGCTCTTGTAATTATGATTCTTATGATTTTTGTAATCAACCATTGTTCAGACAATAAATCCGCTTGCAACACTATTAACTATTAACTATTAACTATTAACTATTCCCATGTCTCGGTTGAATTTTAATATTTTTTTGATTGCGGTTATTCTCTATCTTTTTTGTTCGGGAATAACAATGCGTGATAGAGTTCTTATTGATTTATTGCACCAAATTGAAAACGATGCTTTAGTCAATCCTACAGCTAAAACCTTGTTTGAAGGAGCAATGACCGGAATGATTCAAGAATTGAATCATTCATTGGGAGACCCTTTTTCGACTTATATTCCATTTTCTGAACAAAAAGAATATGAGTCAAATCTTGATAACCGTTTTGATGGTATTGGAATTGTGTATCGAGAAAGTCCAATTGAAAAAGAATCGGAAATTATTTATCCGATTCTTAATTCGCCGGCTCACCTAGTAGGAATTAAGTCCGGTGACAAACTTCTACAAATCAACAACCAAGAAACAAAAGGACTTACATTTCATGAAGTTTCCGAACTTTTCAAAAGTAATTTGAAACAAAAAACAGAACTGCGAATCCTTCCTTACGGTAAAACGGAACCTGTTGAATTTTCTATACTGCGGGTTCCGTTTTTTCGTGACAGTGTTGAAGGGGATGGTATTGATGTTGGTGGTAATCGGATTTTTTGTTTGGAGAACGACACGGAAATTGGATATCTTCGTATTACTTCGTTCAGTAACCGGACGGCAATAGAGGTTCGGACGGCACTGAAACAAATTTCAGAAAATAATGTTCGAAGTTTGATTTTAGATTTACGGGATAATCCTGGCGGTTATGTTGATATTTGTGTTGAGATTGCCGATTTTTTTCTTCAACCGTTACCGGAACAAGATGTTATTGTTTCTACTCGTTTTCGTGATGGTATGACCAAAACGGTTTATCGGCTCGAACAACAAACACAAATTTGTTCTATTCCGATGGTTGTTTTGATTGACCAGGAGTCAGCCAGTGCGGCGGAGATTCTTTCGGCAGCTCTTCAAGATTACGGGCGGGCAACGATTGTTGGAACACGGTCTTTTGGAAAAGGGACTGTACAGAAAATTGTTTACTTACCGTTCAATTCCGGTACACTTCAATTGACGGACGCAAGTTATTGGCGGCCAAGTAACAAAAATATTCACCGCAATCAGGATGCTCAAGAATCGGATTCGTGGGGAGTTATTCCTGATTCTGAGGGATTGGTTCCAATATCGGACACGCAACGTTATGTAACATTCCAGATTCGGGAACGGCGTTCCAATTGTGTTACCGAAAACCGCAAACTCTTTCTTGACGATTTTCTTCTTCACTTGCCCGATGAAATCCGTGAACTTCAAACGGCTCAAAAGAAAATGTTAAATGAAACAACACCAGAGGAAGAACCTTTTGTCTTGCAAGGTAAACCGCCGTATTACGACCCGCAACTCGATAAAGCTATCGAAATACTCAAACGTTATTAAAATCACCAAGAATTATTTTTTGTAATATTTCAGTGGAATTTTTGTTTTCGAGTCAAAAAATTGTGTACCAATTCGCCCCGTAGGGGCAATCAGCAATAGCGTAGGGCAACGCCCTACGTATGGTTTCGCTGTAGTTGAGAGTGGAAAGTTGAGAGTGGATAGTTGAGAGTGGATAGTGTCGCAGGCGGAATGATTACCGTTTTGGTAGTAATCCGCTTGCGACACTATCCACTCTCAACTTTCCACTCTCAACTATTATTTTGCCCTTACAGGGTTTGGGTTTTGGTGTTTTATATTTGTTACGTAGGGCGTTGCTCTGCGCTAATGCTGGGATCCCTTTCAGGGCGATTTTAATGAATACATATTTAAAAACAAACACCGAAAACAAACACCGAAAACAAACACCGAAAATAAATACTGAAAATAAATACTGAAAACAAATACCAAAAATGAAAACCGAAAATTCAAGTAAGGGGTAACTGTCTATCCCGTCAAAATGTATCTGTTTATTTTGAACACGAAATACACGAAACTTCACTAACGACACAAAAAATGTACGAAAATGACAACAAAAAATTTTTTCGTATGTTTCGTGTTAAAAAAAAATTAAAACAAAAATTAAAACAAAAATGTCAAAAATAGACAGTTACAGTAAGAGTAGTTTAAAATTATTCCGCTGATATATTACTATTTTTTTGACATTCAATTGATTATCTAACTTTGTTATTTCTCTAAAATTAACAAAAAAGAAGTGCAGATACTTTAACCCAAAGGAGAACACTTCGGCGAACACCAGTCAGCTAATTTTTTATACTTTTGCAAATTGTAGCCTGATAAAACTAACCCGCCAAGCAATACGTTGCGTTTTAAAAAAGTATCATCCGATTTTGGAATCGGTAAGTTTCCAAAATTGGATGCTTTATTTCCAAAATCACCTATTGTCAAAAGAGATATTTCGATTACCATGACTCAATCATCAAAAAATTAAGAGGATTACTGCCGAACAGTATTGATTTTGTTTACTTTAAAGAACCATTTTTACACTAAAAAAACTAATGAAACATTTTATTTTAATTTCATTTATTGCCGCAGAATGTTTGCTTTCTGTTTTTGCAACAACAATTTATGGTCAGGATTGGAATGTGCGTGATCATATTCCATTGGACGAGTTTATGATCCAAAGTCATCGCGGAGCCGGAAACCTTGCACCGGAAAATTCGCTCGAAGCATTTGAAATCGCCTGGAATTGGACAACAATTCCTGAAGCCGATCTCCGATTGACAAAAGACAGTGTTATTGTTGCTTTTCATGACAATAATTTCAAACGAATTTTGCCAAACGCTCCTGAAGATATGAAAAATAAAGGTGTTGCCGACTTACTGTTTCGCGAAGTCAAAAATCTCGATATCGGAGCATGGAAAGGGGAACAGTTTTCCGGTCAACGAATCGCAACTCTTCGCGAAGTTTGCAATGTCCTGAAAAAATATCCAAAACGAAAAATTTATATCGACATCAAAAAAATCAACTTCGAACAACTCGCCAAAGAAACCGAACTCTTTCATCCACAACTCATTTTAGCAAGCACAAATTACGAAGAAATCAAACGGTGGAAAAAACTCGCCCCAAAATCATTAACGTTACACTGGATGGGCGGAACCGAAGAGGAATTAACAGAACGGCTCAATCAATTGGAAAAAGTCCGGTTCGAAGCTGTTGATCAACTTCAAATTCATGTCAATATCAACAAAGAAGAGCAATTTTCGCCGTCAGATAATTTTCTTCGTAACACCGGTGAAAGGTTACGGAAATATGGTGTTTTGTTCCAAACATTGCCTTGGAACGGTAACAATCCCAAAGTGTATCAGCGTCTTCTTGATCTTGGTGTTGCCAGTTTTGCAACAGATTTTCCCGATGTAACAGTCAATGCTGTCCGAAAATATTACGGTCAGCCGGAATATAAACCACAATAACAAAACGTTTTTAAAACCGTATTATTTTCAATAGAATATTTATTTTAAACACGGAATAGACGGGAAATTTAGGGAAAAGAATTTTTTGTAATATTTCAGTAAGGATATTTTACTATTTTTATTTTATAATCAACTTCATCATCAATTTATGAACAAAATTATCGAAGAGACAACAAAACGTTTAGAACAATGTTTACCGCTTGCAGATGAGACTCGTTTGGTGTCGATTGGTCAAAACAATCTTTCGCAAGCCGGTAACATTTTTCAATCTTGTTTTGATACCAAACGGGTTGTTGTTATTGCAGATTGTAACACGTTTGAAGCAGCAGGTCGTATTGTCAACACGAATATTAGTTCTGAAAATATCTTGTCGGTTGAAGAACCGTTTTTGTTTCAGGAAAAAGAATTTCATGCCGACTCAAAACATCTTGAAGAGGTTCGTTGTTTTTTGGCAAAAACTGATGCGATTCCGATTGCGGTTGGTTCGGGAACAATTAATGATCTTGTGAAGCGGGCAGCCTTTGAGTGCCAACGTTCTTACATGATTATTGGAACAGCGGCCTCTGTGGACGGTTACACTTCATTCGGTGCATCAATTGAAATGGACGGAATGAAACAAACCTTAACCTGTTTTGCGCCGCGTGTTGTTTTGATTGATTTAGAAATATTGAAACATGCGCCGCAAGAATTGAACGCCGCAGGTTATGCTGATCTTCTTGCGAAAATTCCTGCGGGTGCCGATTGGATATTAGCGGACAAAATCGGTACAGAACCGATTCATCGGACAGCATGGGATATTGTACAAAAACCGCTTCGTCAATGGCTTGCGCAACCGGAGGGAATTGCAACAAATAATCCGTCTGCTCTTTGTTTATTGATTGAAGGTTTGATTATGAGCGGTCTCGCAATGCAAATCGCTAAAACTTCACGAACCGCATCCGGTGCCGAACACATGTTCAGTCATCTTTGGGATAATCAGCATCACACCTTTCAAGGTAAAATTCCCTCGCATGGTTTTAAGGTTGGTATCGGCAGTATTGCCGTTTCGTTGTTGTACGAAAAAATGCTTGCCTTTACAAAAGAAGAGTTTTCAAAATCGAAACAAAATATCGCCGCAACTCATCGTCGTTGGCATGAAATCGAACAAACGGTTCGGACAAATTTTGGCAACGGAAATTTAGCGGAACAGGTTTTAGAACAGAGCCGTCAAAAATATGTTGATCTCCTTGAAATTATCCGGCGTTTCGATGTATTTTTGGAACATTGGGACGAATTAAAAGATGAGTTACAACGTCAACTTATTCCTGCCGCTGCAATCTGCGAAATGCTCCGAAAAGCAAAAGCTCCTTCTTCGCCGGAAGAAATCGGTATTGACCGCAACAGATTACGCCAAAGTTTCGGGCAGGCACAATTGATTCGATATCGTTATAATATTCTTGATTTTGTTATGGAAACAGGACATTGGGAAATTATTTCATCAATGCCCCTTGAATTTCCGAACGCAAAAAATTAAAAGAACAAAAAAACATGAAACGTGAAGAACTTTTTGACAAGATTCGTCAACAAACATTTTGGGATGTGATTATCATCGGCGGCGGTGCAACAGGACTTGGTATCGCTTTGGATGCTTCGCTGCGCGGTTATTCGACCTTGCTTCTGGAGCAGCATGATTTCACAAAAGGAACATCGAGTAAAAGTACAAAATTAGTTCACGGCGGTGTCCGTTATCTTGCACAAGGCGATGTCGGTTTAGTTATCGAAGCGTTACGGGAACGCGGTTTACTGCTTCAAAATGCGCCGCATCTCGTTAAAAATCAAACGTTTATTATTCCGAATTATCAATGGCGGCGCGGATTATTTTATACGATTGGGTTGACGATGTACGATATTCTTGCCGGACGGCTTAGTTTCGGAAGATCGTATTACATCGGACGCAAGGAAGTAATCCGGCGGCTTCCCACAATTAAGCAACAAAATCTTAAAAACGGTGTTGTTTATCACGACGGTCAATTCGATGATTCCCGATTGGCAATCCATCTTGTCCGAAGTATTTTGGAAAATGGAGGTGTTACGGTTAATTATGCGAAAGTAACCGGATTAAATAAATCAAACGGAAAAATCACCGGAGTTTTCGTTCAGGATATGGAAACCGGTTCAACATTTTCGTTGCAAAGTAAACTTATTATCAATGCGACTGGAGTTTTTGTCAATGATGTGATTCAAATGGATGTTCCCGATTCACCTGATCTTGTGAGACCAAGTCAGGGGATTCATTTGGTTGTTGATCGGGAATTTCTGCCTGGTGATGATGCGTTAATGATTCCAAAAACCGACGATGGGCGTGTTCTTTTTGCGGTTCCTTGGCATGATAAAGTCGTTATCGGAACAACCGACACACCAATTAACGAAACGTCATTGGAACCCCAAGCTCTTGATCGTGAAATTGATTTTGTGTTACAGAGTGCCGGAAAATATCTTGAAAAACCGATTCAACGCGAAGATGTGCGGAGTGTTTTTGCCGGATTGCGTCCGCTTGCCGCTCCGAAAAAAGCAGCCGAAAAAAAAACACGCGAAATTTCACGGAATCACAAGATTATTGTTTCAAATTCCGGTTTGTTGACAATTACCGGCGGAAAATGGACAACGTATCGGAAAATGGCGCAAGATGTTCTCGACAAGGCCATTTCGCTCGGTAAATTGGACAAACGAAAATGTGTTACTGAAACATTTTCTATTCACGGTTTTCAAAAAAATGCGGACAGAAATAATCCGTTGTACGTTTATGGAAGCGACCTTGCCGATTTAGAACAGTTGACGGCAGAGCGTCCGGAGTTGAGTGAACGATTACATGAACGGCTTACGTCAATCAAAGCGGAAGTTGTTTGGGCGGTTCGGTTTGAATTGGCAAGATCGGTTGAAGATGTTTTGGCGCGAAGACTTCGTACATTGTTGCTTGATGCAAGAGCGGCGATTGATGTTGCGCCAATAGTTGCCGATTTAATCGCCGAAGAATTAAACTACGATGAAAATTGGAAACGAAAACAAATTGATGATTTCGTACAAATTGCCGATCAATATTTACTTGTTCCTTATAAACAGCAATGACTTTTTTTTCCTTAAAACCGGCGGCTCCGAAACCATTACTTCCGGACGATCAGATTGATTCGTCTTATAGATGGCTGCGCGAACAAGTTTTTCTTGGAACGTTTATTGGTTATGCCGGATATTATTTGTTGCGGAAAAATTTTTCTCTGGCAATGCCGTATCTCATAGAACAAGGTTATTCCAAAACGCAACTTGGTATTGCTTTTTCCGCTGTGGCGCTTTCGTATGGAATCAGCAAATTTCTGATGGGCAATATTTCCGACCGGAGTAATGCACGAAAATTTTTAACACTTGGTCTTCTTTTGACTGCGGGTGTTAGTTTTCTTTTTGGTTGTTTTTCATTTACGACATCATCTGTTACGATGATGTACGTTATTTTATTTATCGGCGGTTGGTTTCAGGGAATGGGTTGGGCACCTTGCGGTCGGTCGATGGTTCATTGGTTTACGGCTCGTGAACGCGGACTTCGTGTGGCAATCTGGAATGTTGCACATAATGTCGGCGGCGGTTTGATTGGTCCTTTAGCTGTTTTAGGACTTTTCCTTTTTAGTAACGATTGGCGAAGTGTGTTTTATTTTCCGGCAATTGTTGCCTGCGGTATTGCCGTAATCACGTTTTTCCTAATGCGTGATACACCACAATCTTGCGGTTTACCGCCCATCGAAAAATATAAAAACGAATATCCCGAAAACTATAATGAATCGTTTGAAAAAGAAATGACATCCCGTGAAATTTTCTTTTTGTACGTATTTAATAACAAACTTCTTTGGTTTGTTGCTTTCGCAAACGCTTTTATTTATTTAGTTCGTTACGGTATTATTGATTGGGCTCCGACTTATTTGACCGAAGTCAAAGGTTATTCGATCAACAAAGCGAGTTGGGCTTATTTTGCATACGAATATGCAGGAATTCCCGGCACGATACTTTGCGGTTGGATGAGCGACCGATTTTTCAAAGGACATCGCGCTCCGGCAACTATTCTCTTTTTGATTTTTGTTGCAATTGCTATTGCGGTCTATTGGCTTCATCCGCCGGGCAACATCTGGTTGGTCAACATCTCGCTGATCAGTATTGGGTTCCTGATTTATGGTCCGGTAATGATGACCGGTTTACACGCATTAGAACTCGTTCCCAAAAAAGCAGCAGGAACAGCCGCCGGATTAACCGGTTTGTTTGGTTATCTTTTCGGTGCTATGTCGGCAAATATTGTTATTGGTTGGATTGTCGATAACTTCGGATGGAACGGAAATTTTATTTTGCTTCTCGCATCCTGTTTTACCGCAATGTTTTTCTTCGCTTTAACATGGAAAAAACAAATTGTGTAACTTTAATTTTGACGATAACAGACATTAGGAATTTATGGAACACATAGACACGAGGTCAAAAAAGTCGGTGGTTTGCGCAGATTGGATTATTCCTGATTACACGAATATTGTACAAATTGAATCGAAATTATTTGAAAGGTGAAAGATATTTAAACTCATCGTTTTGAATCATAGACACGAACAAATTACAGAAACGTAAATATACTTTTCACACTTGAAAATTCGGTTTTCGTTTTAAAATAGATGTTTATTAAAATCGCCCCAATTGATGTGTCAATGGGGCATTTTTAAATCAACAATTACTCAATTATCAGTGAAAGGCTAGTAAAATAAACTGTTATGGACTATGATACCGTGCTTTCTAATATTCGGCATTTAGTTTTTGATCTTGACGGAACGATTTATCGCGGTAAGACTCTTTTTCCTTACACGCTGCAAGCACTTGAACTTTTGGAGTCTTGCGGCGTTGGTTACACTTATTTGACAAACAATTCTTCAATCAGTGCGAAAGATTATGTACAAAAAATTCGCCGGCTTGGTTTACGTTGTCAGGAAGACAATTTGTACACTTCTTCGTTGGCAACAATTGATTTTTTGCGTAATAATTATCCGAGTTTTTCAACTATTTATCTTCTTGGAACGGAAAGTCTCAAGACGGAATTTATTGAGGCGGGTTATCGTGTTCTTTCGGGAGAAGAACCGGACGAGCCGGATGCGGTGGTGGCGGCTTTTGATGTTACGCTAACTTTTGCGAAACTCTGCAAAACAGCGTGGTGGGTTAAACAGGGCAAACCTTATCTGGCAACACATCCCGATATAATTTGTCCAACAGATTTACCTACAATTCTTGTTGATTGCGGAGCTGTTTGTAATTGTATTGCGTCGGTTACCGGACGCCAACCCGATCAGGTTTCCGGCAAACCGAATCAGTTGATGATTGATGGAATCGTACAAAAATACGGATTAAAACCAAACGAAATCGGTATGGTTGGCGACCGGCTTTACACGGATATTGAAATGGCGCAACGTGCCGGTATTTGGGGTATTCTTGTTCTCAGCGGCGAGACAACTCTATCCAAACTGGAAAAAAGTGTACAAAAACCGGAATTTATTTTCGACACAATTTTTGATCTTGCCCGTGAAATTAAACGAACAAAAACATCTTGACCGGATTATTTTACAATAATATCTACAATAATATCTACAATAATATTTACAACATTTTTTACAATTATTTATTACTATTATGAAACCGGTGAATAAATCTTACGAATATTGGCGGATGCGAATATTGTACACAACAATGTTTGGGTATATTTTCTTTTATTTTATCCGTAAAAATATTTCAATGGCAATGCCGTTGATGGAATCTGATCTTGGTATTAGCAAACAGGAACTTGGGTTATTCTTAACGCTTCACGGTTTACTGTACGGTTTTTCCCGATTTACGAACGGAATTATTGCGGATCGTGTGAATCCGCGTTGGTTTATGGCGGCGGGCTTATTTCTTTGTGCAGCGGCAAATTTTGGTTTTGGAATGAGCAATACTGTTTGGCTTATGGGAATATTTTGGGTTGTGAACGGATGGTTTCAGGGAATGGGTTTTCCGCCTTGTGCCAAAAGTATAACTCATTGGTTTGCGGCGGAAGAGCGCGGTGTGAAATTTTCGATCTGGAATATTTCCCATTCTCTTGGAGCCGGACTTGTTTTCCTTCTCAATAGCGGAGTGATTTTATTGTTTCATGATTGGCGATATTGTTTTTTCATTCCCGGTACGATTGCAATGTTGGGAGCCATTTTTCTTTTTGAACGGTTACGCGACTCACCGGAATCAATGGGACTTGACCCGGTTGAAAATTATTACGCTAAAAAACAAGGGAAAATAATTAAAGAAACGGATAAAAAGATAGAACCGGCTCATGAAAGATTGGTTCAAACATTGTACAAACATGTTTACTCAAATCCGGCGATTTGGATTATTAGTTTAGCTAATTTTTTCGTTTATATTGTTCGGTTTTCAATTCTCGATTGGGCTCCGACATTTTTGAAACAAGCCAAAGGTATTGATCTTGCACAAAGCGGAATGGTGAGTAGTTGCTACGAATTGATTGGTGTTGTCGGCATACTTTGCGGCGGATTGCTCATGGACAAAGTATTTCAGGGGCGCGGTTCGAAAGTGTGTTTTCTTTACATGCTTGGCTGTACGATAACGCTGGGACTTTTCTGGTGGACGGATTCATCGTCGGTTTTAGTTAATGCGTTATTTCTTGCGGTTCTTGGTTTTTTCATTTATGGACCGCAATGTCTAACCGGAGTCATCATCGCCAATGTTGCAACAAAAAAAGCCGCCGCCGCTGCTACCGGATTAGCCGGAATTTTTGGTTATATGAGTGTTATTGTTACAGGTTGGGGAGTTGGTTTTATCGCGGAAAAATACGATTGGAGTACCGTATTTCTTTATTTGATCGGAGCATCGTTTATGGCAATGCTTATGTTTTGTTTCGCCCTGAACGCTGTCGCACCGGAACAAGATGTTTAGTTAATGGTTGATAACGGATAGTATCGCATGCGGAATTTTTATCGTAATGATTATAAATTCGCTTGTAACACTATTCACTCATATACTTCATGCAGTCATTCGATTGATGTTTTTAGTTACGTATTTTTTTGTTTGTGAGTCGTAACATCGGTTACTTTGTAACGATTCGGTAACCGCCACGAAGGAACAACCGGCAATAGCATAGGGCAACACCCTGCGTAGTAACCGTCTATTTTCTTAACGACCACATAATTGAGATCGTCCGCGGATGACACAGATTTTCGCAGATTATTTTAAAAGTTTTTTGAAAATAATTTTTTATATTTTTTGTAATCTATCCGTGAAATTTTTGTTTTTTGCTCTTAACCCCGCTAGGGTATGAAATGCATAACCGGCGGTCAAGCGAAGCGCAACCGCCGGAGCAGGAACTCCCTATTACAAAAAAGCCCTGCAAGGGCGTGATAATAGTTGAGAGTGGATAGTTGATAGTGGAGAGTGCCGCAAGCGGATTTTAAGCGGGAATACTTGTAAATCGCTTGCGATACTATCCACTATCCACTCTCAACTATCAACTCTCAATTTTGACTGTAGGTTGCGCTTCGCTACACCTATGGTTATGCACATCTCGTCCCTGCGGGACTAAGAAAACATAAGAAATTAACGAAATGCCGCGAAAATAGAACCAAAAAAATTATTCCACGGATAGATTACTATTTTTTGTCTATTCTTCCTTTGTTTGTTTCGTTATTTTGTACTCTCAAAAAAGAATTCGTGAAAATCCGAAAATATCGAATATCTGCGAAAATCTGTAAACTAAAATCTGCGTAAATCTGCGAAC
>JAITIZ010000660.1 GCA_031279215.1 Planctomycetaceae bacterium | reverse complement strand
TTAAAGTTTGAAAACGGGAAGTAACAACACAATTTACATTACTTATTTACCGCTGATCTCCCGTTAATAAACTAACGGTAAATAAGGAAACCATAATTTTTCACACATGCAATACTTTTGCAACAAATTGACGAGTAATTGTCTATTTTATTTTTTATCACAGAGGACACAGAGAACACCGAGATTTTTTTATGAATTTTCAAATTGAAAAACATCAAGAATTGTTCTTGTCTCTCTGTGAACTCTGTGTTCTCTGTGATTCATAAAAATAGACAGTTATTGCTCTTCAAGTTTCAGGTCAATTACGTTTTCTTTTTTGTCCTCGACGGTAACTTCCAATGGCGATTGTGTTGAATTAGTATAAATAATCGGCACAAGGCTTTTAGGTTTTTCCGTATTAGGAGGTTTTGAAAACAAGCGGTTTTCATATTCTTCGCTGGTAATACGTCCCGCTTCGAAATCTTGTTGATCTTTATCAACAATGTTCATATTTTTTATAACAGTTACGCGATATTTTCCGGGTTTGGTTCCCGTTCCGCCAACCAATGAATTGACGGCGGTAAGAGAATATTGACCTTGCGCATTGGTAAAACCTGCCGCAGGAACGCCCGAATTGTCTAACGGAAAAAATGTAATTTGCGCTCCGTCTATTGGAGAATCGTTCAAAAAAACAGTTCCCGTTACAACACGAAAATCAGTATTCACTTTATTTTTTTGACAACCGAAAAATATTCCGGTTAAAAGAATCAAAAGAATTATTGAATATTTTTGTAAATTTATTGACATTGAAGTATTGGGGTAAGTTGTTGTTATACTCATCACACTTGACAATTTGATTTTCGTTTTTTAACGGGATAAACAGAATTGACTGGATTTTTAAATAAAAGACTCAAAAATTCTGTTCTTAAAAAACTGAATTTTAAAGTGTGATGAGTATATTGTTGTGTTATAAAATTATTTGTTATTATTGTAATATATTGATCGGCGAACTCACAGGAAGACCGCGCTCATCCGTAATCAAGATATAATAACAAGTTGGTACAGGTGTTGGTAATTCTGCGGAAATTGTTTTGCCGTTGATTTTTGCCGGAATTGTTTTCCATTCCCGATTGGCATAGATTCCGGTATTTGTTGTAAATGCAAGTTCCGCTTTGGTAATAGCAGCCTCCGATTCAAATGTTACGGAAACAGTTTTTTTGTCATCGTTCAATTTCATTGCTGAAATTTTTGGTAACGGTTTGGTGTTTTTGAGAACGATACTGTCGATAAACGTATCAACTTCATTGAATGTAAAAATATGTCCGTGCGGACGACGAAGTGTAACAGAAAGAGTTACATCGCCTTTGGGTAATTGACAGGTTTTTCGGTAACTGTCCAATGGATAAGCTCCATCGTTTGTTCCGTTGACAAAAAGCATGGGCATGGTTGCTCGTCCAAGATGAGAAGACGGATCGAATAACGAAACCCAACGATTTTGGTGTTCCGGTGTCATTTTTTCAAACCAATTGTTCAATCTGCCGAACCAATTCCCTTTCCAAACACTGTTTTCGTGCAGAAAACCGCATCCGTAAACCGGAACCGCAGCTTGAAGTTGGTTATCCGCGCCGGCTAAAATGCAAGTAAGATAACCGCCCCAACTAATACCTGTTACAGCAATTTTGTCCGGATCGATTTCTTTTTGAGCAATAAGTAAGGCATGTCCTCGAAGAATTGCCGCAATCGCTTGATAAGTCCACATATTTTTGTAATCGCCGTCTTCAATGGTAAAATCACGGAATATTTCGATGTCTTTAAATAAGGATACACCGTCAGGTAATGGTTTATCGGGTCCTTGTCCGTTCAAATCCATTGCCAAAGCGAAATAACCTCGTTTTGCCCAACGTTCTGCCCATTCGGCAAACGCTTTGCCGCCTCCGCCATGAATTAAAAGAATTGCCGGAAATTTATCGTTGCGATATTCTTTATCTTTGGGTGTACCGAAATAGGCAAATATTTGGGTTGGTTGTCCTTGATACGGTTCACCTTCGTAATAAACTTCCTGAACAAACGGATTAACTTTTTCACCCCAAGTTACTTTCGGCGGGTTCTTGAGATACTCGTCAAGGTTCCAAAGCGTTGCGGGTTCAACGGCAATCACCGAAATTGTAAAACAAAAAAGTAAAAAAATAACCAATAAACTAACAACAAAACGATGTTTATTTTTTGTCATAAAAAAATTATTTCTAAAAAGAGTAAAAATGATATATTGTAACTGTCTATTTTTAAACATGAAACACACGAAATTTGGGTTTAAACTTTTTTTATTTTTTCGTACTTCTCAAAAAATGAAATAAACAGTTACAATCGTTTTCGCAAATATTTATTTTGAAACAAAAATAAAATTTTAAAGCGGGATAAACTTATTTACATTATTGATTTAATCTTACAATTTCTTCGAGAATTCGAATACGAGCGGTATCTGCAATGGTACGATCTTTGGGGTTATACCAGTAGATTTCAATATATTTTTGGTCTTTGAGAACCATGTCAATAGATTCACGAAGTACCGTTTCGGCATTACCGATGGGTTTATTTTCCGCTTTTCGTTTTTCGATGAGATCACGAAGCATTTTAATTGTTTCGAAATCTTCGATTCCTTCACGAATACCTTCCATTTGTTTTCCGCCTGTAACCGTTTCACTTTCCGGATCGAGAAACAATGGAGTAAAGAAAGCTCGTTGTAATCCGTATTCGTTCCATGAAGAGCCGCCGTTTGCATCACCAAATGCCCAGAAAAAAGAACCGGTTGCGCCGATTTTTGCACACTGCCATGCTTGAAGACGATAATAGGAATACGGATCAAGCAACCGTGCCGGACCGGAACAAGAATATAATTGTAACTGTTTTCCTTTTTTCTGCCAGTCAAGATAAAAACTATTAAATGAGGTTTCGTTCTGTACCCATTGTGGCCGGTTAATGCAAAATACATCACTTAGTTCAAAAACATCTTTGGGAACATTGGGAAGGTCTTCCGAATAAATAGGGTCTTCCCATATTTTGACTTTCGGCTCCGTCTTACGAATTACATTGGCCCAAGCGATTAATGGTGCAATATTACGATTATGTCCGGGTTCATCTATGAGAAGAAGATTTATTCGTTCCGGTTCAATCCCCTTACTTCGCCAGTGTTTCACCCAAGCAGAAATCCAAAGACTAACAATTTGTTCAAATTGCGGCGAGTCAAATTGGGAATTTTTGGTTGAATAATCAACATTCAAAAAAAGACAGTATTCCTGTGCATTCTGCCATTGAGTCAACCAATCATCCATTTCTTTCGTATTTAATGTAATATTTTTTAAGTCATTATCAATTGTAAACGAAAAAAGAGCAGAATGTGTTGCCCAAGGAGCATTAACAAACCGTTCCTGAAGATGTTTTAGAAATTCCGGCCGGTTTTTTAACGTAACACTATGACGTGGAATTATATCATTCGTGTTTGACCAACCGCCGACAAGCAACGAAGTTTTTTCAGGAAATTTAATCGGAAAAATATGTAATGACAACGGAATAGAACCAAGCAGTTTCTTTTCCGTATCGGCTGATTCAATAATGATTTTTCCCTCATATAATTTCGGAGGTAAATTTTTCGGACAAAAAGTCAGATACACCTGTTTCACAAGACCGGGCAATACTGTTACCGAATAATTTCCATGATCAGACGTTATTTCAGGAAGTGCCGCCAAAATGGGTTCGGAATAATTGGTGTCTGTCCAGAGTACATCGTGAACAGAAAATTCCGTTTCGGGAATCCCTTCCAAACGAATACGAACCGGAACCGGTAACGCTAAAGCATTGTAAAGATTGAATGCCGCCGCTCGATATTCACCTTGCATTGCGTAAACGTCAATCTTGTTTTTCGTTTCATCAATTTGTGAAGGAACAGCAAACAAAGGTGTTTTGTCCCACGGTGAAACAGTTTTTGTCAGAAATGTCAACCCGGTAGATTTCCAAATCGCCGCCTGGGTCTGAAACACTTCGTTTTGATAATCGGAAATCGGGAAAATGGTTTTAAAATCTTTAGGGAGATTCGTAAATTCAGGTGTTGAAGCCGCCTGAATAAATCTATTTTCAATAGAATTGATCCGGTCAACCAAAACATTATGATTGTTAATGGATTGAGAATTTTCTTTGAGAATTTTTCGCAACAACAAAATATCCAGTTGATGTCTCCGTAAAAACATTGCTTTGCTTAGTTGTTGTTCAACAAAAAGTTTCGTATTCGTATTAATAATTGTTCCATCGGGTTCCTTTTGCAGTAAGGCGTCATCTCCGCGAAAAATACGGATTTCGTCCGTAAAAAGAGACCCTGTCGAAAATCCCCTCGTAATCATTACAACACGAACATAACGTCCGCGTGTGCTTAGTTTTCCGCTGGAAAGACATTGAATACCGTAATTTTGATGCGGTAATTGTTTATTAACTTTCAAATCAAGAAACATCAGATCACCAATATTTTTGTACGTTTTTTTGTCATCACTGACCAATACATATACTGCAATGGGAAAATAAACATTGGCATTAGGACCCATTGCGGTTGTAAGTTCGATTTTGTTGATTGGTTCTATTTTTTCGAGATCAATTTCAATTTCGGCATACGAAGCACCTCTCCAACCAACCGTTCCTTTTTGCGTCCAAAAATAAGCCTTTGTTGTCTGACCATCGGTCAGCTGAACCAAGTCTCCCTCATCTGTACAATGCCTGTAATTGGGTTTGGGCGACAAGGTATATTTTTTACCTAACGCAATATTTTGTTCTTTTTCTTCAGCTAAAAGAAAAATAGGGAATAAAAGTATTACAATAAAAAGAAGTTTTCGAGTTATCATTTGATACATTGGTAAATTCCTCCCCAATAATTAAAGTAAGTAATAGTAAAAAACCAAGTAAACAGTTACGATATATCTTATATTTTTTACACACAAAGTTTTTTTGTTTTCATTTCCTTTTAAAACATACAATAAGTTTTATATTGAAATGAATTAAGGTATCATTCGTAACTGATTTGAAATTCAAATCAGTTACGAATGATTTTCAATTTCACGGAGCGGCGACACTTTCACCGCCGGCTCTGGTACTTAATGCCCCCCAAACGCCAAGCGGCGAGGGACCAGAAGAATAACCGGCAAACGAAGTAATCCCTGAAGTGGGAGTACAGTCAATTGTTTCGGAAAAAAACTTTACAGCACCATCCGTCATTGCGGCGTTGACTCCGCCCGGATGAAAACTACTTGCGGCAATAGTTGCAGCATCATCCGGTCTTCCGGTACCAGTGATTGCACCAGCGCAAGATGGTGAATTAGGTGGTGTAATCGTATGAAAACCAGTACATACAGATGCAGATTGAAACCATTTCGTACCGGAACGAAAAAGATCAGCATGATAACCGGTTGTCCCTGTTACTGGATACGGATTAGTAACTGTACCGTTTGGACCGCGAGCATTAAGGTCTGCAAACGGAACTTCAAATACGTTGGCGACAATTGTCGAAGCAATAGTTGCAACAATTGCAAGACCTCCTCGTACTTGATCGTAATTTGATGATGTTCCAACAACAGCTTCGGAAAAAGCTAATGTATTGGATGTTCCATCTGTTACCGCTTCCAATCCGAAATTATCCTCTTCTCCGCAACCAAAAAGTCCGCGTGATTTGGCTTTGCTTCGTTTTGTGGGACGGTCACCTCGACAAACACGATAATTTCCAGCACTTCCAACAGGATTGACTACACGCGTTACATTAGAATTAGGATCCGAAGGACAACCATAAATTGCAGGTTTTTTTGAAAAACTTACGATAGAATCTGAACTCAAAGTAAAGGGTTTGTTACTGGCGGTTGTGTCTTGAGCCACTTGTTCATAGAGAGCCTGATTCTCCACGTAGGGAAGAATAACAACAAAACAAGAATAGGCAGCCCAAAATCCATCAGTTGCTGCATTCCATGCTGGAGTTGTTGCCGCTGTATAATAATCGTAGCACGTCCGTCCCATTTCGATACATTGGTTATACTCTGCGTTAGGCAGATCACCGTGTGTATCGTGAAAATTATGTAACGCAATTCCCAGTTGTTTCAGGTGGTTGGTACATGTCATCCGTCTTGCGGCTTCCCGAGCTGCCTGCACGGCTGGTAACAGAAGAGCGATTAACACGCCGATAATCGCAATTACCACAAGAAGTTCGACTAACGTAAAACCGAAAGGTGAAGAGCGAAAAAGAGTTGA
>JAITIZ010000616.1 GCA_031279215.1 Planctomycetaceae bacterium | reverse complement strand
ATTTTCTCTAAATCTATCTTGTTAATAAATTCAGAATCGGCATAATTCAACAAAAAATCAACAAACACAAATATCCGTCCAAAAATATTCTTAACAAAGGCATCGTAAATATTTCCGGGGCGTGTTGATTCTGATTGTTTCTCTTCGACATTATTTTCTATGTTTTCCATATTGAATATTTTACTCCAAGCGTTGATTTATTCAAGAAATCCGATTTATTGTTGGGTTTTATTACAAACCTGATCGAATGCCAATAATAGTTTAGGGTAATGTATAACAATTAACGTTTTTATGAAAATGTTGCTGAAATATTACCTAAAAATAAACATTTTACCGAATAGTTACACGATCAATAATAAGTGATAAACGATAAACAACCGCTCACAATTTGTCAAGTCCCGGAGCAACAAAATTTGTAATATTTTACCGGAATTTTTGTCAAGGACTTATTTTATTTATTGTAACATTTTGGCAAGATTTTGCGATATTTCTGGTGAAAAGACATGAATTTTATTTTAATTTTTTCTAATTTTTCCTATTGACACGATTTCTTCTGTATGATAACATGTCATACAGTAGATGTAAAACTGATTATCTAAAGAAAGTTTATTATGAAGATCAAACTCGATTATCACAGTAGCCAACCGCTTTATCAACAAGCAGTTTTGCAAATTAAACGGTTGATTGTTACTAAGCAACTTAAAGCCGGTGAAAAATTACCTTCTATTCGCATTTTGGCGAAAGAATTACAACTCAACCCAACAACAACGAATCGGATTTTTGCTCAATTAGCCAAAGAGGGAATTGTTATTCAACGTCCTGGACTTGGAGTTTTTGTTACTGACATGCCTGTACCGTTTTCCGCAGAATACATTCAAAAAGAGTTAAGTCGTCAGGGATTATCATTTTTGGTTGAGGGATTACGGTTTGGTTTGAGTTATTCGGAAATTGCGGAGATTCTTGACCAACAATATCAAATACTCCGGCAGGAGACACAATAATTAACCAACCAACCAACCAACCAATCAACTAACTAACAGAAAACACAATCATGAATATTATCGAAATGAACAATGTTTGCCGATATTTCGGTAACGATAAAAAACAAACACTTGCGGTGGATCATTTGAATTTTTCGGTGCCGCGGGGTTCGGTTTATGGTTTACTTGGCACCAACGGAGCAGGAAAAACAACATCTATCCGTATGCTGATTTCCCATCTCAAACCGGATTCGGGTGAAATTTTCGTGTTGGGCGAACATCCGGCAACATTCACCGAATCCACCCGAAAACGAATCGCCTACATCTCCGAAAATATGCAAATTCCGCATTGGATGTCTATTGAAGATGCGGTTGGATTTTGTAAACCTCTTTATCCGCAATGGGATGATGTTTTGTTGCAAAAATTACTCCAACTCTTTAATTTGAAAATCAGTAAACGTTACGAAGAATCGTCCAAAGGACAACGTCGAGCGATTTGTATTATTTTGGCGATGTGCCAGAATCCTGATGTTTTGATAATGGACGAACCGGCATCCGGTCTTGACACGTTGGCACGCCGGCATTTTCTTGCCGAAATACTGAATATCGCCTGCAACGAAAATAAAACGATTCTTTTTTCCTCTCATATTTTAGGTGATATAGAACGTACTGTTGACCGTGTTGCGATTTTGTCGCAAGGACGCCGAATCCTCGAAGGCGAACTTGATTTGCTCAAAGAAACCGTGAGACAAATTTTGTTACACGGAGAAAATATCGGCGGCGGCGAATTACCGCAATTCCCGTTTCAAACTCTCCGAATCGAAAAAGAACAAAACACGATTCAATTGGTTGTTACAGATTACTCACAGGAAAAAATGAATCAACTCTATCAATCGCTTCCAGAAAATGTTACTGTCGATATCGAAGCATTCAACCTTGAAGAACTGTTTATTGTAGTGGATAGTGGATAGTTGATAGTGGAGAGCGGATAGTGTTACAATTGTTTGAACGGAGATTTTTACGATTTTTGTAATCAATCACATAAATCATAGTTCAGACAATTGCCGCACTATCAACTACTAACTCTCCGCTATCAATTCTCCACTATCAACTATCAACCTACTAACCTCCTAACTTTCAACAACAATGAATAGAATTATATTGAAATTAGCGTTTCGTGAATCGGGAATATATATTGTTCCGATTATTTTGATTTTAATTGGTTATGTTTTGTTTGGGCAAGATCCGTTGCGGTATATTGATACTATTGTAACATTGTTTGCGGTATTGCTTGGAATATTCCTTTCGTGGCGGAGTTTCGCCGATTACGGTAATGTCCGTGCGTTTCTTTTTTCGCGGTCCTATTCGCCGACGCGATTTTTTCTAGTTCGCTGGTTATTCGGGCTTGGCACAATAACCGTAACAGGACTTATTTTGGCGGCGATTATTGGGTTTGGTATTCGTCAAAGTGTCCAGCAAGCACTTTTTGCCAATGGTTGGTATCCCATGATTCGTTTTGCAGAATTAGGTGTTTTAATGTGTTATAGTTTTTCTTCGTTGCTGGCGTATCACACAACACTGTATTTTATGCTCACTAATCGTTTTCGTCCGCCGGTTCGGCGATACGGGCTTTCACGTTGGCTGCGGTTATTGGTTACGGTTTTTTTAATCCTTTACGGTGTTATTTTTCTTGGCAGTATCGTGATGATTGTAATCAATAACAGTATTCCCATTCTCTGGAGTGGAATACCTTTTGTGTTCCTGATTTTCGGAATTCCGGCATTGGTGCAAATCCTGATTGCTCCTTGGTTCGGAATTTATTGTTATAAAAATCAAGAAATTGAAAGTTGACCGGTTTCGTATTTTATTTTGTTACCAATAAAAAAATTCACACTATTTTTCAACAATACCATGAAACATACAAAACGTCCGCCGTTTATAGTTCGATTGATGCTTTTATCAATCTTTCTTCCGATCTTCATATTCATCGGAATCAATATCGTCTGGATCATAACGGACGAATTCAGTCCGCTTGGGAAAAATAATATGACAATTACTGATATATTGTTAGTTGGTTTTTCTTTGTTTTTAGTAGTATTGTTTCCGCTTTTATTTGGGGTTTGGCTTTTTTGGAGCGGTAAATGGCGGCTGCCTGTTCTGGTTGGCGGAACAATGCTTTTGGGGTTCGTTTTACTAGAAATTTTTGTATTTCAGGAATCATACATACCGCCGGAAAAACGGTTCATTTATTGCAATAATTATCAAGGAAGCGACATTTACTGTAATGGTGTCTATCTTGGTCAGACACCGTTTCAAATTACGGTGAAAGAACTGGTTGCCAAAGTCCCCGAATGGACAAGTCCGCCGGAACAATCTTTTTATTCAGAAAATTCTGATACGATTACTTACACATGGTATCCATGGGATGATTTTCGTAAAGAACAATTTCTGAAAACAAGAATGTTTGTTTCCGAACGCCCAACAGGATTATTGTTTGCCGACGAACAAAAAAAACAAATGACTTATCAATATGAAACCGATTGTCGTTACTGGTGGCGGTTGGAAAATAATAAGTGCCGGATTGTTATAAAAAAAAGTAATCACTATTCATACCTTTATGACAAACCATTTGAAAAAATTCCGAATTATTCTATCTTTAATGACACGGAATTTTTGTCTGCTCCAATTCATGCATGGGTACTGGCTCAGGTTCTTGAGGAACTTACGGAGTCGGAAAAGAATACTTGGGATCGGCATGTTTTGAAACACTGGCAATCGCTTGCTTTTCCGCTAACTTCGGCATTAAAGACAGAAGACGAAAAAGCAGAAGACGAAAATTATCGTTTAAAAAATCATGATGATATGCGTGTAAAAGTATTCGAGACGGCGTTGGATTCGACGGCACGGTTACGGTATGGACTTTCCAATCCGCCGACAGAAGAAGAATGCCGCCGACTTTTGGCAAACTGGGTTGACGAATCAATGAGTTATCATCATCGACAATCATTTTCGGCTTGTACGAATAATTACAAAAATATCGGTGATGATCCTATTTATCATTCGGCCGGGAGTTTCTCCGAAGAAAGGTTTTTAATTGATACTGCAATCAGGTTAATGGGCGAAACGATTCAAAAACCGCTTATCGAACAATGGAAAACAAATTATTACCGGACTAATGACGGTTGGACACCGTTGTTATACGTTGCGCAAACCAATCACGATGCGGAATACTTTAATGAATTGGCACGGTATTTAGCCGCATCACAGTATGGGCAACTTGAACTTTTGGAAAATCAAAACGAACAAGTAATTCCGTTGTTCAAAACTTTTTTGTATCAGAAAAAATTTATTGATATGATAAATGATATTATAAACCGGAATGAAAATTTTTGTTATTCGCAGAATATTATTTCCTATAGTTCGGTGAATAATCCGTTGTTGGAACCGGTTTTTCGTGAGTATATTGTTCACGCACTTTCCGACCCGAAACTTTCAAACACTGCACGGACTAATTTAAATGAAACAGTTATCAAAGTTAGTTCTGACCGGTTGCAGCGAGAAAATATTGACAAAAAAAAATTAGCGGTTTGGGTTGAGTCACTTCCGTTACCGCAGTTATCAAAAGATTTATTGGTACAAAATGCTCGGTCGAATTTTGGCGAAACAAAATCGTTTTTTGATTTTCTAAAAATAACCGTAGAAGATGTTAATCGTTGGTTTGCGGAACATCCCAAAGGAACAATCGGTGAATTTTGCTCGATATTTTGGGAAGATTTAGCACTCTCAGCTGATGCCATGTTCTTACTTATGAATAACGTGCGAGAACAAAACACAACACAAATAATAAATTTTGATGAACACGCCTATAAACCTGCTTTGTTAGTGCGGGCTTTGCTGAACATAAATACACCGGAAACGCAAAAAACGATCAAACAAATTTTCAATAATGATATTACTGGTCGTCACCTTGTTTTAGGGGTGATTCGGGAAAAATTTGGGATAAACCAAACACATATTGATTACAAAAATTCGTTGGATTTATTAGATATTTCTAGGGAGTTACCGGATTTTGTTCTTGATATTATTGACACGCTCAATAAGTTTGAAAGTCCGACATTGGCTCGAATACTGGTCTTGTGTCCATCGCCGAAAGCCGAACAAATTTTAGAAAAATGGACACGCATAGAAGATGACAAATTAAAACAAATTTTTCTCCGTCATTTAGCAAATTGGCGGAAACGAAAAGAAATTCTGGAACAAAATAAGCAATTTTTTTATGATTTGGTTGACGAAAAAATATTGCCTGATGATTTACTGGTTCCGTCGGTGCCTTGGGTTTGGAAAGATATTATTTCGGGTTACGTGAACGATACAAAATAAACTGTTACCTAATAATACCTAATAATTGGAGGGAGTCCTTGACAAAATAAATGGGAATTTTATCAAAATAATCCGTGAAATTGTTGAGATTCTTGAAAACGTTTCTATTTTGATTAAAATAAATTTGTTTTAAGGGAACTTCTAAAAACTCATTTTTTTAGGAACGCAGGTGTCTCGCCTGCACTTTTTATAGGCAATGTGCAGTCGAGACGACTGCACTTTTTATAGGCAATGTGCAGTCGAGACGACTGCGTTCCTGATGTTTTTAGAAGTTCCCTTAATTTTAATTTCCATGCAAACCCTAACAAAAAAGTAAACATGAACAATAATTCATCCCAGCCAACCAATCCTGATCGGCGTAAGATATTCGGTAAAATTGTTACTGGAGGTGCAGTTCTTGCGGCGGGAACAGCGATTCTTAGCAATGAAGAACAGATTCTGGCAGAAAAACTTGTGGAAGAATCGAAGACAAGCGGAGTGAAAGATGTTACGGTTGATGCTCTTTCCGGTGCTTCGCGAACACATACTAATTGGGGAAAACTTTCCGATTTGAAAAAACCAATGTCGAAAGCAACTCTCAAGGGTATTGAATTGAGTCGGATTATTGTGGGCGGTAATTTGATTGGCGGTTGGGCGCATTCTCGCGATTTAATGTACGTTTCTGAACTTGTTAAGGCGTATCACACCCGCGACAAAATTATTGCAACATTTAAGATGGCGGAGGCATGTGGTATCAATGCTTATCTTGGTCATCATTCGCACATTGGTATTATGACTGATTATTGGGAAAAGGCGGATGGTTCTATGCATTATATTGCGGATTGTTCATCGTTGGACGGGGCTTTGAACTGCCTCGACAAAGGAGCTGCAGCGGCCTATATTCAAGGGGAAACCAATGACCGTTTGGTTCGGGAAGGTAAATTTGATGAAATTACGAAATTTGTTGAACGGATTCGGAAAGAAGAGGTTCCTGTGGGGTTAGGCGGACACCGAATCGAAACAATCAAAGCTTGTGTCGAACACGGAATCGAACCGGATTTTTGGATGAAAACAATTCATCACGGTAATTACTGGTCGCGAATGCCTGACAAACCGGAACGCGATAATGTGTATTGCCGGCAACCGGAGGAAACCATTGAATTTATGGGTTCGCTCAAACAACCATGGATTGGTTTCAAAGTTCTTGCTGCTGGAGCTATTCCGCCTAAGGATGGTTTTCGTTTTGCTTTTGAATCCGGTGCGGATTTTCTTTGTGTTGGAATGTACGATTTCCAAATTGTTGACGATGTGAATCTTTGCATGGATATTCTTCAATCCCAATTAAAACGTACTCGCCCCTGGTGCTTCACGTAACTAAAAAGATAATGCTAATGTATCACATGCAGCCTACAGATAATTGTAACTGTCCAGTAAATAGATTGTAATTAGTAACTGTCTATTTTGTTAGGCTTTCACCTACGGTTGCCTACCTTCCGAAAACGTAATGGCAATATAAAAACAACCAATTGATAACAAGATTGAGTATATTTCGGAATTTTTAGAGGCATTCCCAATGATATGACGGGACGAAATATATTAATGTAATCTCATACCGGGTTTGGCACCATTGTCCGGTGAGAGCAGAAATACTTCGTTGCCGCCTGAACCGGCAGCAACAATCATGGCTTCACTCGTTCCGAATTTCATTTGACGCGGTTCCAGATTGGCAACACACACAACCAACCGACCAATCAGTTTTTCCGGTTCGTAAGCGGCTTTGATTCCTGCAAAAACGTTTCGAAATTCACCGCCGCCCAGCGAGAGTTTCAAACGCAACAGTTTTCGTGCTTCCTTCACTTCCGACGCTTCGACAATTCGAGCAATTCGAAGATCAACTTTCGTAAAATCGTCAATAGAAATTTTTGTTGCAACAAGCGGCTCGGCGGCAAGAGCATCGCCGGAATCATCGCCATGATTATTGCTGCAATTATTATTGCAATTATTGCCGGCAGCCGAAGGAACAATATTTTCTTGTTTACTTTCTTCGATAATTTTGTCAATGCCGGATTTTTCAACACGTGTCATAAGATGTTTATAAGGGTTGACTTTTGTTCCCAGTAAATGTTCTTTGGAACAGTTCCAATGATCGATTTTGCAATTGAGCAATTCTTCGGTTTGTGTTTTCAATTTTGGTAAAACCGGCGCAAGATAAACAACGATTTGGCGGAACAAATTGAGTCCAATCGTACAAATATCTTGTAAATCGGTTTTTCGTGTCGGGTCCAATTTGATTGTCCAAGGAGCGGCGTCTTCGATGAATTTGTTTGCCCGATTACCGCATTCCATGATAATTCGGATTGCTTTGCTGTAATCTCCGTTTTCGTAAGCTTCGGCAATGTCATCCCCCGCCGCCGCCGCTTGTTCAAATAAACCGTTGTCATCAGGATAGTATTCCGAAAGTCCGGTATGAATTGCAAATTTTGCTGTTCGTGAGGCTAAGTTGACCACATTACCAACTAAATCCGCATTGACCTTGCTTTCAAGTTCTTCAAAATTCAAATCCATATCGTCAACTCGGCTTGAAAGTTTTGAAGCGTAAAAATAACGCATGTAAGACGGATCAAGATGTTTTAGATAAGTCGATGCCAAAATAAAAGTTCCGCGCCGTTTTGCCATTTTTTCGCCATTGACGGTTAGGAATCCGTGAATATGAATTTTTTTCGGCAATGTAAATCCGGCAACTTTGAGCATTGTGGGCCAAAACAACGTATGAAAATAGGTAATGTCTTTACCAATAAAATGATGAATTTCTGTTTTAGGATTTTTCCACCAATCAGCGAAATCATGACCTTTGAGTTTGCACCACTCCCAAGTCGAACCCATATAACCAGTTGGTGCGTCAAACCAAACGTACCAATAATTGCCCGGCGAATCAGGAATTTCAAAACCGAAATACGGTTCTGGTCTTGAAACATCCCACGGATGCAACGGCTCTCTCAAAAACTGACCGGAAAGATAATTTTCGATTTCCGGTTGAAGAGTTCCTGAGTGAACCCATTGATCAAGGAATGGGTGTTCGATTTCGATATTGACGAAGAGGTGTTTTGATTTCCGAATTTCAGGAATGGTTCCGGTAATCGTGCTTACCGGATCGGTTAAATCTGCGGGAGAATAATGGGAACCGCAAGTTTCACAATTATCACCGTATTGATCTTTTTTGCCGCATTTCGGGCAAGTTCCTTTGACAAACCGGTCAGCAAGAAATGTTTTCGCCTCAATATCATACAGTTGTTCGATTTCCTTTTCTTCAACCATACCGGCATTTCGGATTGCCGTCCATATTTCGTTACATAAAATTCGGTTTTCGTTGCAGTGGGTACTGCCATAATTATCAAACTCAATCCCGAAACCGTTAAAATCTTTTAAATGAGCAGCGTTCATCATTCCGATGATTTCTTCTTCTTTCCGTCCTTCGGTGCGGGCGCGAAGCATCATTGTGGTTCCATGCGTATCGTCAGCACAAATATAAATACAGTCGTTTCCGAACAATTTTTGGAAACGAACCCAGATGTCCGTCTGAATATATTCAACAAGATGACCAATATGAATATGCCCATTGGCATACGGTAATGCACTGGTTACTAAAATTTTACGTTTCATAAAGATGCTTTTGAAAAAGGGAACGTGAACAATGACACAACATAAATGTGAGAAATCATTGTAAATTCAATGATTCTAAATGTCAACGTCATGGTCTCCTTTTATTTTGTAAT
>JAITIZ010000612.1 GCA_031279215.1 Planctomycetaceae bacterium | reverse complement strand
TTAGGCGTTTTTTGTAAAAAAACAGGGCAGGCGAGACGCCTGCGTTCCTCCTAATATATTAGTTTTTAGAAGTTACCTTATATTTTCTTAGTCCCATAGGGACGAGATGTGCATAACCGTAGGTGTAGCGCAGCGCAACCTACGGTCAAAATACCCAACAGAACAAAGCCCCGCACGGGGCGAGATTATTGATAGTTGATAGTTGAGAGTGGAGAGTTGAGAGTGGATAGTGCCGCAAGCGGAATTATTGCCGTTGTGGTAGTAATCCGCTTGCGGCACTCTCAACTCTCCACTCTCCGCTCTCCACTACTTACAATGCTTATTGTCAATACAGACCGATTTTGTAGTAGAAGTGGTATAACCGAAACTATCATAAGTCTCTATGCTTTATAAAAGGCTGTAAATGGACTTGACGATAGAATGAAAACAAGACACTTAAAAAGTGTTGTAACCTCGGCAAGGATCAGTCGGGTCTTTAAACCGTAATAACGAAACGGAGTTTTCGTAATCGGTTTCTTGAATCGTTGCCTTGCCGTTTTGCGGCGGGAAGGCAAGTCCCAATGCAAAAAAAAACAATATCGCCAATGGTTGTTGACCAATGGTCTATTGTGATAAAAATTGTGTTTTAACTCCCAAAAGAGTACCGTTAAGCAGGGATGTTGTCAACAGAAAATTGCCGGTCTCGGTTCCAAGGAGACTGCCCAATAGGTCTGCTCAAGCAATTTCCCTCTATAACGGCATGAGAAAAGGATTGTTACCTCTATGACAGGACTTTACGTTGCATCTAATGTTCAATCACTTGTTTCCCAACACCAGATCAATCGGAATATGGCTGATCTTAGCAATATTCTTACCCGGCTTAGTACCGGTCTTCGGATTAACTCCGGTAAAGATGATCCCGCCGGATTGATCGCAAGTGAGTTGCTCAAAAGCGATATGACAGCAACCACCAAAGCCATCAGCAACGCCCAACGCGCCAATAGCGTTATCGCTATCGCCGACAGCGCACTCGGGCAAGTTAGCAGCTTACTCAATGATATTCGAGGACTAGTCAACGAAGCCGCAAACACCGGAGCAATGACCGCCGAACAAATTGCAGCAAATCAATTGCAAGTTGATGCCTCCCTCGACTCCATTGACCGAATCGCTAAAACAACAAATTATCAAGGACAACTATTATTAGATGGCTCCTTAGGATTTCAAACTCAAGGACTTAGCAATGTCGCAGTTCGTGATTTGAATATCTACGAAGCTAATTTCGGCACACAAAAACAGGTTGATGTTGATATTGACGTGATCCAAAATGCCGAACACGCCCAACTGTTTTACGATAAAGCAGGAATCAGTTCGGAAGTGGTCATGGAAGTTATCGGCAATCTCGGTAATAACGCCTTCCGGTTCGAAGCCGGAGCAACTGTAACCGATATCGCCAACGCTATCAATCAAGTTTCCGACGCCACCGGTGTTCAAGCAGTTGTCGGCAGCGAAGCAACAGCAGGACAAATCTTGTTGACCAGCGCCGGCTTTGATAACGATATCAATTTAACCGCACTGGTTACCGGTGCCGCACCCGGTGCGTACACCATTAAATTTACCGCCGGAAATTCCAGCGAAACAACTTATACCATCACCGAACCACAAAACGGAAATCCGGGTATTATCGATTTCAAATTGAAAATGGAGGAGAAAACATCTCCCTCTGTTAAAAATTTCGACGAATCATTCAACGGTCTCTATTCGTATGATATTACGGGCGATTCTAACGGCGGCGGAATTATTGTGCAATCGAAAAACGGTACACAGATTCGGCAGGTTGAATTTGTCAAAACCGGTACGGACGCCTCCTCCGGCAGCGGACACACCACGCCAGACGAAAACACCGGAGTTGCTGCAACTTTCGATGCCGTAACCGGAAAACTTCAAATTCTTTACAGTGATAGCGCAACAATAAACGAAGCCGTTCTACGCCGTGCGATTAACGCTATTGATGGTCTTGAATATGTTTCAGGAACAACAATGCCCGTGAATCCCGGTTCCTACACTCCGGCAGATCTTCGCGCTAACAACGCTTTGAATATTACAGCAACAGTTCCCGGTTCTAAGTTTGAAAATACCGATGTGGTGTATGTTTATGATGAATCTGTTGCTAGTGAACCCAATGTTGATGGAGTTGCGTTGGCTTACAAAGACAGCCCGCAATATGCCGCTGCGACCATTAAATGGGGCGACGGAACGACTACCGATCCTGACACCGGAGATTATGATGTTCAGTTGCGTATTGTTGCGAAACAGGTTGGTTCCGAATTTAATGATGTAACAATCAATTTTGAACAGGATGATACGTTTGCGGCTGGCGATGTTGAAGCGGTTTATGATGAGAAGCGTAAAATTTTGCATATTCGCGGTCAGATCGACAACGAAAACGATTCAACACTTAACGCCACTTACGGCACGTTGAAAGCCGCCATCGAAGACGCAACACCCTTCAAAGCCGATGTAACAATTATGGCGGATCCTACCGGTTCTGCTGCTTCGTACAATAATCAATTATATCCGCTCAGTAACAAAATCAAAACAGGGCTTGTTACAAATTCGACAACAGGTGTTACGCCGAATAAAGAGGATAATTCGTACATTAAAACAGGTCAGGTTTACGGCGATATTGGAACCGATCATCAAACATTGTTTATTCGCTTGGAAGAGGATGATATTACGGCGCAAGAGGTAATCAATGCCTTTAACGCCAATACTCCGTTTACCCAGATCGCCGCTAACTTTACTGTTTCCAACGCTATTGACAGTAACGGAACCGGAACAATTTTTAGCAGTGCGCTTGATGATCCTGAAGGAACAGTGGATACGGTAACGGATGTGAAAGTCCGTGTGTTTTCCGGTGTCTTGACCGGCGGAGCCGATGGTTTTACGACGGCGGTTACGGCGAAGGAATTAGCCGACTTTATCAATGCAGATTCCGTACTCGGTACAATGTTCCGTGCTGATATTCCTATCAATCAAGTCGGCAGCGGATTGGTTACGTTGTTTGACGAAGCTGCTTATTACGGCAGTACGTTGAACGAAACGGCGTTGCAATTCTTGGGACCGGAAGGTTCGCCGGATATTTTGTTTGTCAACAACGGAGCTAATTCCGAACTCGGTATTTCGTTTAGCAACAGCCAAACGGCAGAATGTATTGCGGATGATCGTCCTGTTGCCAGTCTTCAGGCGACCAATGCGAATGCTTCGTTTACACTTCAATCATTGCGTTCCGGTGATGAGTATAACGATATGGTGGTTCGGTTGATTCGGCTTGATAACAACCATATTGTCGATGAAAACGATCCGCCGCGTGATGACAGTTATGCTCAATACAAATCCGGTTTATCCAATGCGATGGCGTATTGCAGTATTAACGATAACAACACCGGTGAAGTTATTGAGACCGGTAAATTTATTGTTTATGGAGTTCAGGGCGGGACGCAACTCAATAATGTTTCCATCATCGCCAAGTTAGACGAAAGTCAGACGGAAGCGGCAACCGCACGTTATGACGAAGCCTCCAAACAACTGATTCTTACTGTTAATAGTAAAGCGTTGGATGTTGCCGATGGAGCGGTAACACTTTCCGATGCGATTGCGGCAATTAACAACACAGGGATTTTCCATGCGGAATACGATTACAGTTTCAACACGGATCCGCCGGGAACCGATGATACTGGTCCCGGGTTGGAAACATTTGGATATGTTTTTGAAGCGGCGCGTGAAATGATCATCGGTAACACCGGCGACACCGGCGGACACAATGGTGTTTTGGAAGTTTACATTGCCGGAAGTGCCGATCAGATTACCGGACAACGTGTTGTGGACACGATTAACAAAGACACGATTACCAGTAATTTGTTTTCGGCATCGGTACTTGGCGGATCCGATGCCGGTACGGGGGTGATTGATTTCCGAGCGGACAACATCCGAACAATTCTTGGTGCTGACGGTCAAACGAAAACGGAAGTCAACATGGTTACTGATATTCTCGGCAGCAGCGGGAATGATCCGGGTTATATGATTGTTCACCTTGCAACCGATTCCAATGGTTATTCGATTACTTCGGCGCGGGACTTGGTTAATTTTATGAACCAGTTGACGGCAGAGCAGACGCAAGGAATTAGTGTTAGTCTTGTGCGGCCGGCGGGAGTGGATAATTTGAACCGAACTTGGACAGTGGACAGTTGCGGGAATGTTATCGAAACTCAGGGTTGTGATGATGATTACGGCAAGGGAATTTTGCAACCGACAATGGAAACCGATGATTGCGACAACATAACCTATCTTCCGATTGAGTTTAAGTCGTATGGTGAAAATATAGTTGCCGGCAATGCTTACGGGAGTATTATTGCGGTCAATGGTCAAAATGCGTCGTTGGAGATTCATGCTAAAATTGCGGGAGCGGATTATAACGGAGTTGGTTTCAAATACATTCGTCTGGAAGACCCGACAACAGCAATGTATGCGGAATATGATTCGTATAACAAAGAAATTTTAGTGTATATTCATGAAGGCACCACTGCCGGACAGGTTAAAAATATTATCGAATCCAGTGAGCAAACGCGAAATCTTTTCAGTGTAACATTGACTGGCGACGGAACAGGGGCAGTTACGACGCAGGACGATTATTTGGTGTTGAAGAACGGTCTTTACGATTCGGGTTATCGGGGCGGTGCGATTATGTTGGGGGCGGCGGATGCGGATGAACACCGATTGGTTTTTGAATCGGTCGAGGAAGGTTCAAGGCAGCAGGTTTCCGTTAAAACAATTACCGGTGATTTTGAAGTGAAAAACGCATCGGGAATTAAAACCGATACGGATTACGGCGAAGACATGGTTGCAACACTAAACGGTTACACAATGGGTGCAGACGGGCGTACATTGACGCTTAATACGACCATGTTGAAACTGGATGTAACGCTTGACCAAATTGTTAAGGCGGGAGATTCGATAAAATTTTCGATAACCGGCGGCGGTGCGACATTCCAGTTGGGACCGGATGTGGTCTCGAACCAACAAATTCGTTTGGGTATTGGAAGTGTGAGCACGGCGAGGTTAGGCGGGGTGTCGGGGCGATTGTATCAACTCCGAAGCGGAGGCAATGCCGATCTTACAACAGATACGAAATTAGCAGACAAAATTGTTCAGGAAGCAATTCTCAGTATTGCAACAACACGCGGACGATTGGGGGCAATTCAACGTAGTACGTTGGAACCAACAATTAATGCGTTACAGGATTCATTGGAACAATTATCATCAGCAGAGGCGCAAATTTCCAATGCTGATTTTGCGGAAGAGAGTTCCAAACTGACACGGGCACAAATTCTTGTTCAGGCGGGTACGCAAACTCTCTCCATCGCTAACCAGTTCCCGCAATACGCCGCCTCCCTACTCGGAGGATAATTTTTAATAGTTGGGTATCTCTAATAATTCATTCACCAAAAGTGAACGGCGCGGGTTTGCCCCGCGCTCTTTGATTTGATCAATAAAACACCAAAAAACTCAGTAGCGTAGTTTTTTTAGGCGTGGACATCAAGGTATCGGAAAGATTGCAAACGAATCATAAAGAAAAAATCCCCAATCGCCGATAAAAACTTTGAGGTAAAATCAATACTTCGGTAGTTTGGTTATTCATAGCAGGTTGTTCCTTAGCAGAGTTGGCGTCCGCATTACCAAACGAAACCATGTTAACTGATTAACCGTCCCCGAAAAAGAATCCGCAAAAAAAATTACTATTAGTATCAACGCTACAATATACTTTATTCAATGACAATTTTGCCCCAGAAAAACCAGTCCATCTCAAGTACATGAATATTATCTTACGCAGATGTTGTAATGCCTAAACCGGCGAATACCGTAATAATAGAATTGTTCGGAAAAGGAGTTGGCGGTCATGTTGGTATTGTTGGTACACCTAGAGATAAGAATTATTACGGATATTGATTGTAATTTAGATATGATTTTATCATGATTTTATCTACAATTTATAGTTAAATATCTAGTTTTTGATTAAGAACCGATATTGAGAAAAGGGGGAGTAGAATTTCCCAACACAAAAATTTAATAGAATAGGATACTTGAAATAATACTTTATACCGATGGCGCGTGCAGCGGTAATCCTGGTCCTAACTAGTGCGATAAAACAACTAAACATTATTTAAGATTAGATGAAAAACAACTTAAAGAATACAAAAAATACAGTTATAACATTACGAAAATCGGGTAAAACGATAGAATCGATTGCTCAAAAAGTGGGAAAAGCGAATAGTCAAGTGTACAAAATACTTCGACAATATGCTCCCGATTTATTGGGTTCTCGTCATCATCATGAAAAGATACAAAATAATGTTGTCGCTGATTTTCATACGGGTTTACCGTTATCTTTTATTGCTAAAAAGTATAAAATTTCTAAATATTTTGTACAAAAGATATTAGTTAAAAATATATCTTCCTTGAAACGTAAATATAAAATAAAACCGTCAAGGATTTCCGAAAAAATTCGGAAGCGTCGGGAACGAGTTTTACAGTTACGGCGAAAAGGATATTCTTGTGCCAAAATAGCCAAAATACTTCATAATCATGTTGCTACGATTCGTAGTGATGCTCAATATTTAAATGAACCGGCATACCATTTACCCAGTAAAACGGAACGCAATAATGCAATTCTCCAATGCCGGCGTGAAGGGAAATCAATTAGAGAAATAGCGAAACAATTTAAAATATCGAACAATCGTGTTTTTCAAATTATTTCAAAATATGGTAAAAGTCCGCTACACTAATAGTTATAGATCTGTTGCCGACCGCTTGACAAACAATAATTATAAGAGACAATAAAACAACTTTACGCCCCCTTCGTCTAGTGGCCCAGGACACAGGGTTCTCAGTCCTGTAACAAGGGTTCGATTCCCTTAGGGGGTAAATTATATAATGTATGGCAATATTTCCGCGGAATTTTTGTTTGAGGTTAAAAGAGTATTCGCCCCGAAAGAACAGTATCTTTTGTCAATTGAACGATGATGTTGTCCTTTCAGATTACAAACATCTGATATTTTTATTCTAAAAATTGATACTATTTTTTTGCTCTTCAATTTCTTTGAGAGAATACATTTTACCTTGATTACAACCGGGGCAAAATTTTGCGGTTATTTCCCATGATTTTCGCGAATCAATATTTTGTTGCCAAAAAGGCCATGTTTGGCATTGGATGGGGCGATCTTCATAAACTTTACAACCGCGTGTTTTTTCATTGAGCAAAACACAATCGCCATTGGGAAATTCTTTGAGTGAACGCTTTCTGCCTCGAACTGTCCAGACAAACGCTTGTTCAAACCGTATTGCGGAAATTCCTAATTTTTTTGCCATTCGATTGATTTCCTCTGTTGTTACCCAAACATAACCGGGTTCGCCGCAACAACAACGCCCGCAAACCTTACACTCAAAACGTAAACCCTCTTTATACCAAAATTCTGTGGTCATAATCCCGTAACTAAAAAATTAATATATTCATTGCACTTTAAAAATTCAGCGTTATAAGAGCAGAATTTTAGTTTTTTGATTTTACCTCCGCTAGAAGTGTGATGAGTATAACAGCTAACTCATCAAAATCAACACGGAACAGTAACAGTTGTATAATCCTCATCGGGAATTTTCGTTTTCTGTTCTGATATTACGTGTTTGAAAATAAAAAATACGCTAAAATCAATGATGAATCAAAACAAATAACATGTTTAACTTGCAAACTTGAAGGCGGTAGGCTAAAATACTTTTATGAAAAAAATATATTCTCGAAAAAATTATTATATTGGGGTTGATGTCGGCGGTACAAAGATTCAGGCTTCTTTGGTTACCGAATTTGGTTCCGTGCTTGCCAACTATCGTTGTGAAACTCCGCGTAATGGCGTTGCTCATAGCGGTTCTGTTCATGACACTCCTGTTGAAATCACACTAAACGCTATTGAAGAATCTATCCGTATTTTACTTCGTGAGCAAAACCGAACTCTTAATGAAATTGCCGGAATTGGTATTGCGGTTCCCGGCGTGGTACAACAGGAAACGGGCTCGGTTGTTGTAACACCCAACATGAATCTTTCCGGTGTGGAACTTGGCCGGATTATGAAAGATCGGTTTGGAGTTCCGGTGGCGATTGGTAATGACTGTAATCTTGGAACACTCGGCGAATGTTGGCTGGGAAGCGGGCGCAATGTTTCATCTTGTGTTGGAATATTTGTTGGAACCGGTATTGGTGCCGGTATTGTTTTCGACAATCATATTTTTAGCGGAGCGGGTCAAGCAGCCGGCGAAATCGGTCATATCATTTCACAAATACCATGCGAAAATTGGCGAAATAATATTGTTATAACAAAGCATAAACGAAAAACAAAATCTTCCAAAAGCAATTTACCCAAATTACCGCGTTGCGGATGCGGTAATTACGGTTGTTTTGAAACTTTTGCCAGCCGTACCGCCATGGAACGATTTATCCGTGAAGCGGTTGAACACGGTGCAAAATCAATGATTGCAGAGTTGAACGGCGGAACGTTGGATATTATCAAAAGCGGTGCGATTGCCAAAGCACTCAAAGCAAACGATAAAGTCGTAACACCTATTGTTCGTTATGCCGCTCAGGTAATTGGTTACGCATGTTTAACGATTCGGCATTTGATTGATCCGGAAGTTATTGTACTTGGCGGCGGTGTTATTGAAGCCTGTCAGAAATTTATGATGCCTATTATTGATGCGGTTATTGCAAACGATCAATTACCTTCGGTATCGGGTAAACGCCGGATTCTTATTTCTTCACTTGGTGATAATGCGGTTGTTTTGGGGGCGGTTGCGTTGGTGCGGAGTATCAACGGCTCCAATCCGCTCAGGAAAACTCATCGAATTATCCCAAAATATCCGCAACTCCATTTTATGGCAGAAAATGTAATTCATATTGCTGATGAACCTTATACCAAAGATTTTTTCATTCTAGCCGATGGAACAATTCAACCCAGATTAAAGTTACCGAAAAAAAATATTCATAGTTTTCGGCTTAAAGATATTCAAACAGCAACAAGCGGCGGGGTGGATTTGATTATTTTCGGTTCTCCAAGTGTAGGTGAAATTACCCTTTCCGGCAAATGTCATGATTATCTTTTTCGGCGCGGTATTGATTACCAAATCCTGCCCCTCAACGAAGCCGTTCATCTTTACAATACCGTTACTGTTCGGCGTTCTGCTATATGGCATTTTTCTTAACATTAAGTCGGTAAGGATTGGTAAGGATTGTTGTGTTCGGAGAGAGTAACAAGAATAACAATTAGAGTAACAATTCACGTATGGCGAAACGTTGCTTAGTTTTGTTTTATGTAATATTTCATTGGAATATTTGTTTTTCAATCTTAACCCCGCTAGGGCAAAAGTATCAACACGAATCCTAATTGCTCCAGCGAGTATTTTTTAATTTACTATGATCACAACAATAGAAGAATTGCGCCGTTGGTCACAGCAACAGCATCACTCGCAAAAACGAGTTGGTTTGGTACCAACAATGGGCGCATTGCATGACGGACATTTAAGTCTTGTCAAAACAGCAAACCAATATTGTGATACCGTATTGGTTTCCATTTTTGTCAACCCGACACAATTTGGCGTCAATGAGGATTTTCACCAATATCCAAGATTATTGGAAGATGATTTACGGCTTTTGCAAACAGTTGGTTCACCGGAAGTTTTTGTGCCGGAGATAACAGAAATGTATCCGGCGGGATTTGATGTTTCGGTTCATGTCGGCGGCGTGTCGCAACCGTTTGAAGGGGAAATTCGACCAACTCATTTTGACGGTGTCGCAACTGTGGTACTAAAACTTTTTCTTGCTTCCGGTGCTGATATTGCGTTTTTCGGACAAAAAGATTTTCAACAAGTTTGTGTTATTCGGAAAATGGTTACGGATTTGAATGTTCCGGTTGAAATTGTTGTTTGCCCGATCATTCGGGAACCGGATGGGTTGGCAATGAGCAGCCGTAACAAATACCTTTCAAAATCGCAACGCTCTCAAGCGGTTGTATTATCGCAAAGCCTAATACTTGCAGAACAAATGATTGTCGGTGAAAAAATTCAGGATGCGGAAAGAGTTCGGAAAAAAATCCGTTCCAAAATTGAAACTGCTCCCGATATGAATATTGATTACATTGCTATTGCGGATCCCCAAACACTTCACGAATTAACAACCATCAATTGCGATACAGTTATTCTTGTTGCTGCCGGAATTGGTACATCGCGGTTAATTGATAATATCTTGATAACAACAACCAGGTCATAACTGATTATTTCGGAATTTTTTGAAGTAAATCAGTCCGTAGATTACGTTGATTTTCGTTGATTTTCAGTCCGCAGATTTTCGCTGATTTTTAATTCGCAGATTACGCAGATTTTCGTTGATTTTCAGTCCGCAGATTTACGCAGATTTTCGCTGATTTTTAATTCGCAGATTACGTTGGTTTTCGTTGATTTTCAGTCCGCAGATTTACGCAGATTTACGCTGATTTTTAATTCGTAGATTACGTTGATTTTCGTTGATCTTCAGTCCGCAGATTTACGCTGATTTTTAATTCGCAGATTAAACGGATTTTCGTTGATATTTTGTTTGTGAATGGTTTCAGAGACTGTTATCAATAATTCTCTCTGGAACACAGAGTTCTCTATGGTAAAAAGAAAATAAACAGTAACAGTTTGAGAAGTTTAATAAATTGGTTACTGTATTTCAAAAGGCAAATACGATGAACGATAATTATCGAAAAATTTTATTTTTTGTTATTGTATTATTTTTCAATGTGATTAGTTCTGTTTCTGTTGCTCAAACTTCGGTTTCGCAACCGGTTCCGGCACCGCCTTCAACTCCGGCGGTTATGGTGATTCCGTCGGTAACAGAAGGATCAGGAACAACGGCCGAATCTGCAACAACAATTCCAATTCAGGTCGTTACCGCAACTCCGGCATTAACCGAAGAACAAAAAATCGCTTTGGAAGAACAGAAAGAGATTATTTCACGTCTTCCCGGACCGAATGATCTCATTGACTATTTTCGTTCAAAATGTACATGGCAACAATATGAATCGGCTTATGCTTGTATTGATTTTGATACGAAAAATATTATTTCGGAAAAAAACAAACGTCATATGGTATTTATGCTCCATTTTGTTTTGAACCGTCTTGATTCTAAGGGAGCTTCTGATTTTCCGACGGACGAAACGACAATGGTACAAAAATTTGACTCTCCGCGCGGTTTGATTGAATTGGAATTTGTGCGCGGCGAACACAACAATTGGAAATTTTCACAACGAACAATTCGGGAACTTGACCGGTATTACGCATTGCTTCGGGACGAACTGCCTATCCGAATTAATTGGCTTATCAATCTTTTACCGTCATGGATTTTTGTACCGGCTTTTGGGATTCCTTTGTTCCGAATCATTATTTTGGTTACGGCATTTTTTCTTGGTTTTGTTTTAAAATATTTGGTTGAATGGTTACTTTACCGATTATCGCGTTGGCTGCTTAATTTAATACTTTCCGATTGGGATCGGAACAAACTCACGCGTAAAACATGGATACCTATTGGGTTGTTGGTTCTTTTCAGTTTTTGGTCAACCGGTTTGTTTTTATTCACACCAACAGCGGAGAGTTTTGATTTTTTCTTAACACTTTACATTTTCTTTGTTGTTACGATATGTGTTTGGATGAGTTTTCGGATTGTCGATCTTTTTTCTCTTTGGTTACGTCAAAAGATGCGTTATCATGATCCGAATATTGACATTATTTTTTTTCCGTTGTTTACCCGTACTACTAAAATCATTCTGGTTTGTTTTGGTTTGATGATACTTGCCGAGATATTCCATTGGTCGCTTGTTGGTCTTATTAGCGGTTTTGGTATTGGCGGTATTGCGATTGCTTTTGCCGCAAAGGAAACCATTGCCAACTTGTTTGGTTCCGTAACAGTTTTAGCGGATCGTCCGTTTGTGATTGGCGATTGGATCAAAACAGGCGATATTGAAGGAACGGTAGAATCTGTCGGAATGCGGAGTACACGAATCCGAACTTTTTACAATTCATTGGTTACGGTTCCAAACAATAATCTGACAACCGCTGTTATTGATAATATGGGAGCAAGATATTACCGCCGTTACCGTACATTTTTATCGGTTCCGTTGGACACGGAACCTGAACGGATTGAAGCTTTTTGTGAAGGAATTCGTGAACTTATCCGGCGTCATCCTTATACGAGAAAGGATTTATTTCATGTTTTTCTGCACGAATTTCAACCGTCTTCGCTGGATATTCTGTTGAATGTTTTTTTTGTTTGTCCAGACTCGACAATTGAATTTCGTGAACGCGGACGTCTTATTGCGGACATTCTTCATTTGGCAAAAGAGTTAGGTATTCGGTTTGCGTTGCCGTCGCGGACTATTTTTAGTAAAGAGCCAACATCGGATGACACCATTCCCATTGGAGATGACCCAATCACATTAGGACGCAGTGCCGCTATTAAAATTTATCCGCTTGATGA